>NZ_RAWP01000086.1:0-44572 GCF_003668935.1 Corallococcus sp. AB032C
GCCGGAGCCGGAGCCCGCCCCCGCGCCTCCCGAGGAGCAGGCCTCCTCCGAGGATGGGTCCGCCTCCTCTTCCGAGGAGCCGCAGCCCGACGGTGGCGAGGAGATGCCCATGCCGGAGCCGGAGCCCGAGCCTGCACCGGCGGCCGCGTCCGCGCTGGCGGACAAGAAGAAGCTCGTCCCGCTCATCGTCATGGGCGTGGTGGGGCTGAGCTTCCTGGTGCTGATGATCGCCGTGCTCGCGGGCGCCTGAGCCGCGCCCTCGCGCGCCACGGCGCCGCCCTTCCCTTCCTTCGCGCTGAAACGACAAGGCCCCCGCTGAAAAGCGGAGGCCCTGGGTCCTTCACGCGCTCCCGCGCCGCTACCGGCCGGAGGAGATGCGCGCCACCGGCTGGATGTTCAGGTCCGGGGACAGCTCCTGGTAGCTGAGGATGGAGAACGAGGGGTTGAACTCGTACTCCAGCAGCTTGCGCACGTAGCGGCGGATGTCCATCGCCGTGAGGATGACGGGGCGCTGGGCGCTGGGCGGCAGGTGGCCGCATTCCGAGCGGACCGCGCCGACAATCTCCTGGGCAATCTCCGGCTCCAGCGCCAGGTGCGCGCCCGCGGAGGTGCGCTTGATGGAGCTGCGGATGGCCTCCTCGATGTTCGGGTCGAGCAGGTACACCACCAGCGTGCCGGTGCCGCGCGCGTACTTGTGGGAGATGTAGCGGCGCAGCGAGGCGCGGACATGCTCGGTGAGCATGACGTTGTCGGCCTCCACCTGCCCGTACTCGGACAGGGCCTGGAGGATGCCGCGCAGGTCGCGGATGGAGAGCTCCTCCTCCACCAGGCGCCCGAGGATGTCCGTGAGCTTCAGCACGTTGACGATCTTCGGGACCACTTCCTTGACGATGGCCGGGAACGCCTTCTCCAACTGCTCCAGCATCGTCTGCGTCTCCTGCACGCCCACGAACTCGCGGGCGTTCTTCCGGAGCACGGCGGCGGTGTGCAGGATGATGTAACCAGGCACGTCCCAGGTGGTGAGGCCCGCGGACTCGAGCATCTCCCGGAACTGCTCGGGCACCCACGCGGCCGACTGGCGCGTCGCGGGGTTGATGGCCTCGAAGCCGGGGATGTTCATCAGCTTGAGGCGCTCCACCGTGTCGTTCACCAGGATGTGGCCCAGGGTGGCCTGGCCGGTGACGACGGGCACTTCGTTGATTTGGATCTGGTAGGCCCCGGGCGGCAGGCCGCCGTTGCCGCGCGCGCGCACGCCGGGGAAGCGCACGCCCAGCTCCACGAAGAGGCCGTCGCGCATGAACGGGATGAGCTCGAAGAGGAACTTGCCGCCGTCCTGCCGCGAGTCCACGAAGGGCACCAGCGCGTCGGATACCTCCAGCACGATGGGCGTGACGACGGGGATGAACAGCTCCGAGTCCGGGTTGAGCTGCTCCTTGGGCGGAGGCTCGGCGGACACGGGCGTGCCGAAGCTGGACTCCATCGCGGGGCCGGCTTCCTCGGCGGCCATCGCCTCGTCGCGCTTGCGCATCATCGACCAGGCGCCGAAGCCCGCGCCCGCGCCCAGCAGGAAGAAGGGAATCTTGGGGAGGCCGGGGATGAGGCCCAGGCCCACGAGCATGGCCGCCGCGATGGCGATGGCCTTCGGGAAGGCGGTGAGCTGCGTGCCCACGTCCTTGCCCAGGTGCGCGCCCTCTTCCTCGCCGCCCACGCGCGTCACCAGGATGCCGGCGCAGGTGGAGATGAGGATGGCGGGGATCATGCCGACCAGACCGTCACCGATGGTGAGCAGCGTGTACTTCTGCGCGGCGTCACCGGCGGACATCCCCTTCTGCGACACGCCGATGATGAGTCCACCCACGATGTTGATGACCGTGATGATGATGGACGCGATGGCGTCGCCCTTCACGAACTTCATCGCGCCGTCCATGGCGCCGAAGAGCTGGCTCTCACGCTCCAGGTCGCGGCGCTTCTTCTTCATCTGATCCTGATCAATGACACCCGCGCGAAGGTCCGCGTCGATGGACATCTGCTTGCCGGGCATCGCGTCCAGGGTGAAGCGCGCGGCCACTTCCGCGACGCGCTCCGAGCCCTTGGAGATGACGATGAAGTTCACCACCACCAGGATGAGGAAGAGGATGGCGCCGACGACGAAGTTGCCCTGCACCACGAAGTTACCGAACGCCACCACCACTTCGCCCGGGTCGCCGGTGAGCAGGATGAGTCGCGTGGTGGAGATGGTCAGCGACAGGCGGAACATCGTCGTGATCAGCAGGAGCGTCGGGAACGACGACAGGTACAGCGGGCTGGGCACGTAGAGGGAGATGAGGAGCAGGATCACCGAGATGCTGATGTTCATCGTCAGCAACACGTCCAGGATGATCGTCGGCAGCGGGACGATCATCATCGCGACGATGGCCACGACGACCACGGCCAGGACGATGTCGGAGTACTTGTTCAGGAAGCTGTTCGGATCGGCGTTGGCCATCGGCGGGGCCATCCTAATCCGTGCGCGCCCCCGAGCCCAAGGGGGGGCCATCCCTCACCTGTCCGGCGAGGGAGCCTGCGGTCATCCTACGAGGGGTCCTCGGGGGCTTCGGATTCCGAAGCCTCGTCCGAGCTCTCCAGGGCCGCGGCGGCGAGCATGCGCGCACGACGGCTCAGGGGGTCCTTGTCATCGGGGTCCAGCGACACGGCATGCTGGAAGTCACGGGCTGCTTCCGTCGTCCGGCCCTGACGGAGGAACGCCTCGCCCCGGTTGACGAAGGGGGTGATGTCAGCGGGGTCCAGCTCGATGGCGCGGTTGAAGCACGCCACGGCGGCGTCCAGGTCCTCCAGCGCCAGGTGGCAGGCGCCCAGAGCGGTCTGGAAGTAGGCCTCACCCGGGTCCATGACCGAAAGCTTCTCGAAGACGGCCAGCGACTCGCTGAAGTTCCCGTCCTGGAAGAGGTTGAAACCCTCCGTGGCCCGCTCGAGCATCTCCGGTCCGGACAGGGGCTTCTCGTTGTCGTTCGACACCGTGGCCTTGGATTCAGTCGTCATCGGCGCGTTCACCGGGGCGGGGACAGCAGCGGCGGGGGACTCTAGCCCGGGGGCCCCGCCAGTTCCAGACGGGGTCCCCTTCTCAGCGAGGGCTGACCTCACCCCGCCTCGTCGATCCGCTCCTGGACCTTCGCCATCGTGTCGCTCATCGACTTCTCGATGACGCTCTTGAAGATGTACTCGGAGCTGGTCTCCTTGTTGAAGGCCTTCTCGGCCTCCTTGTTGATCTCCTCCGCGGAGGCGTTCGGGTTCTTCGCGATGAAGTCCGCGACCGTCTTCTGCGCCTTGTCCAGCGCGCGGGTCCCGGCCTTCTCACCCAGGCTGCCCACGTAGTCCTTGTACTTCTCCGCCAGGCCCTGGATGGCCTGCTCGGCGGTGGGCTTGTCGCCCTGCGCCGACTTCTGGCTCTGGCCAGAGGCCTGGGTCTGGCCAGCGGCGCCCGCCGCCGGGGCGCTCTTCGCCTGAAGCGCCTGGAGGCCCTTGGCGAGCGAATCCGTCATGGAGCGGAGCAGGTTCTCCTGCTTCACGAGCGCCTGCGAGCCGGTCGCCGGCGAGGCGGAGGTGGTGGTCGAGATTCCGACGCGGGGAGCGGAACCGTTAATCGGGGAGGAGCCCATGATCCAAACCTCATCTCTAAGTGCAGCGTTTCCAGGGTTATCGCCCTGAGCCTAGTGGAAGTTTCCGGATCCTTTCCAGCGGGCACGGCTTGCGGAAGGAGCCCGGAAACGCCACCGGCCCCGAACCAGTACCCCGAAGGGCACCAGCACGGGGCCGGAGCGAAACCAACAACCTGCGAAGGACTACTTCAGGTTGTTCACGGCGGCCATCGCCATGTCGTCCATCTTCTTCATGAGGTTCGTGATGGTGCTCATGATCTGGGACTCGAGCTGAACCTGCTTCTGCGCCTGCAGGAAGCCCTTCTGCTCGGCCGGGGCGGCGTCGATCATCTTGTCCATCGCCGTGCCAGTGGTGTTCTTCGCGGTGTTCACTGCGGTGTTGAAGACGTCGATCGTGGCCATGAGAGTGTCTCCGGGGGCTGCGAGAGATAGGTTCGTGCGGCACCAGCTACAAAAGGATTATCGCTGAAGGGGGACGGGAGTTTCCTGGGACTTTTCCGCGATCATTTTTTCCCGGGAAGCCCTGGCCCACCTGGCCCGCTCTTCCGCCGCGCCGACGGGGGCCAGAAACGCCACCAGCCCCGAACCGGTACCCTGGAAGGGCACCAGCACGGGGCCGGAGCGAAACCAACAACCTGGAAGGATTACTTCAGGTTGTTCACGGCGGCCATCGCCATGTCGTCCATCTTCTTCATGAGGTTCGTGATGGTGCTCATGATCTGGGACTCGAGCTGAACCTGCTTCTGCGCCTGCAGAAAGCCCTTCTGCTCGGCCGGGGCGGCGTCGATCATCTTGTCCATCGCCGTGCCAGTGGTGTTCTTCGCGGTGTTCACTGCGGTGTTGAAGACGTCGATCGTGGCCATGAGAGTGTCTCCGGGGGCTGCGAGAGATAGGTTCGTGCGGCACCAGCTACAAAAGGATTATCGCTGAAGGGGGACGGGAGTTTCCTGGGACTTTTCCGCGATCATTTTTTCCCGGGAAGCCCTGGCCCACCTGGCCCGCTCTTCCGCCGCGCCGACGGGGGCCAGAAACGCCACCAGCCCCGAACCGGTACCCTGGAAGGGCACCAGCACGGGGCCGGAGCGAAACCAACAACCTGGAAGGATTACTTCAGGTTGTTCACGGCGGCCATCGCCATGTCGTCCATCTTCTTCATGAGGTTCGTGATGGTGCTCATGATCTGGGACTCGAGCTGAACCTGCTTCTGCGCCTGCAGGAAGCCCTTCTGCTCGGCCGGGGCGGCGTCGATCATCTTGTCCATCGCCGTGCCGGTGGTGTTCTTCGCGGTGTTCACTGCCGTGTTGAAGACGTCGATCGTGGCCATGAGAGTGTCTCCGGGGGCTGCGAGATAGGTTCGTGCGGCACCAGCTACAAAAGGATTATCGGTGAGGGGGGGCGGGAGTTTCCTGGGATTTTCCCGGGATCATTTTTTCCCGGCTCCCCGCCTCGGTACCACGGGCTGGATCAGCCCTTCAGCTTGCCCAGGGCCGGGTTCTTCATCCAGGCCTTGAAGGAATCCAGCTGCTGCTGCGACTCGGCGCGGGTGTCCGCCGGCTTCGCGGTGCCGGGCAGCGAGTCCTCGCGGGTCAGCGCGATCTTGGGGCGGCTGGAGTTCTCGAAGCCATCCGACGTCTTGTGCCCACCCGCCGCGCCGCGAGCGGGAGCCGCGGGGGCCGCCGGCGCGGCGACCGGGGGCGTCACGGCGAACTTGGCGCCCAGCTCCGGGTTCATCTCCATCACGGCGCTCTGGATGGTCATGCCGTAGGTGCTGATGCGGTACTGCAGGTACTCCACCACGTGCCCGAGGATGGCCGGGGGCGGCAGGATGGGGTCCTTCATGAAGCGGTTCAACGAATCCGTGACGTCCTTGTACATCCCCTCATCCAGCGGCGTGCCGGGGGCCGACGCGGCGACCAGCTTGCGCATGTTGCGCACCACCTGGAGGAAGGTGCCCTGGGCCGTCTTGCCCTGGACATCCAGCTCCGCCAGCAGCTTGTCGCGCTTCTCCTTCAGCTCCGGCGGCTCCGGGGGCAGCGGAAGCTGTGTCTTGGGGGGGGTGCTCATGAACCGCTCCATCGGTTGAGGTGAATGAATCCAGCCTACCAGAGATTACGGGGCTTCCAGCCAACGCGCCAGGAGGCGGGTCCCACCCCGCGGATCAGCGCCGGGTAAGGGCGGTGACCATGGCGCCGGCCTTGCGTACCACCGGATCATCCGCCGGGGGCATGGCCGCCGCGCGGCGCAGGTCCTCCAGGGCCTGGGGCTTCTGTCCCATGGCCAACTTCACCTCCGCGCGGCCCACGTAGACGGACGGGTCCTGGGGAGCCAGCTTGGCGGCCACGTCAAAGGCGGCGAGCGCGCCCTGCCCGTTTCCGGCGGCCATCTCCACCACGCCGAGCGCCTTGGCGAAGTACACGTCCGTGGGGTTGATGGCGTAGAGGCCCTGGAAGAGCGTGCGCGCCTCCGCCAGCCGGCCCTGGTAGAAGAAGAAGTAGGCCGTCTTGGCGATGGCGTACAGCTCGTCGTTGGAATAGCCGCGCACCTCGCGGAGCGTGGCCTTGCCCTCCGCCCAACGCTGCAGGAGCGCGGTGAGCTTCGCCTCGTCCTGCGGATCTTCCGGGTCCAGCGCCGCCATGGGTCAGTAGCCCTCGTCCTTCTGCTCTTCCCACATGCGGCGGATGATCTCCTGCGACTCCGCGCTCACCTGATCCACCAGGCCCAGCATCGCGGACTCGCGCTGCAACAGGGCCTTGAGGCGCTCCAGGCGCTCCGGGGGCGCGTTCACCTTGGACAGGCCGCGCTCCAGCATGCGGCGCTGCCCGTCGTCCCCCCGGCCCGCGACGCTGGCCAGGTGCGGCCGGTCGCTGAAGCCCTCCAGGTCCGCTTCGTGACCGCCCGGGTGGGGCGGCAGGGGCAACCGGAGCTCCTCCGACGAGTGCGCCGGACCGATGAAGTCCAGGAGCGCCGCGGAGGGCATCGACGGGTTCTTGATGTTGCCCGCCTTGCGCAGCTTCTTCGCCCGGTCCAGCTGGGACGGGTCCACCAGCCGCTCGCGGACGCTGCGGGGACCTCCCCAGGGCCAAAGCGCGGTGCTGGGGGGCTGATTGTTGATTCTGGCCATGGTTGCCCGACTTCAATACAGGTGGGGGCCCCGCGTCCAGCCCCCTTCAGCGGCCGCCTGCATGCTCCCGCTGGAGCGCGTAGACGAAGTTCAGCACTTCCGCGACCGCGTCGTAGAGCTCTTCCGGGACTTCCTGCCCCACGTCCACCCGGTACAGGGCGTGCGCCAGGGACACGTTGCGCATCACCGGGATGCCGTACTGCTTGGCGATCTCCCGGATCTTCTCCGCCTTGAGGCGCATCCCCTTCGCCACCACGCGCGGGGCACCGTCCGCCTTGGTGTCGTACTTGATGGCGATGGCGATGTCCGCCTCGTCGTCGCTGGCCATGGCCTCCTCCTCAGGCGCGCGCAGGCGGCGCCGCGTTCTGCTGTTGCTTGAGCCCGTAGACGAAGTTCAGCACCTCGGCGACCGCGTCGTAGAGCTCCTCCGGGACTTCCTCGCCCACCTCCACGCGCAGGAGCGCGTGCGCCAGGGGGACGTTGCGCAGCAGGGGGACGTCCGCCTCGCGCGCCAGCGCCTTGATGCGCTCCGCCTTGGCGTCCATGCCCTTCAGCAGCACCCGCGGCGCCCCGTCCTTGTTCTGGTCGTACATCAGCGCCACCGCGACGTGGTCCGGGTTGGTGACGATGACGCTCGCGTCCTTCACGGCCTCCATCTGGGCCCCCTCCATGATCTCATGGTGGAGCTCCTTGCGCTTGGCCTTGTGGTGCGGGTCGCCTTCGCTCTGCTTGTACTCCTTCTTGACCTCCTCCTTCGTCATCATCATGTCCTTCATGAACGACTTGCGCTGCCACCACACGTCGAACACGCCGAAGATGACGAAGAGCATCACGATGCGCACGCAGACCCGGTAGAGGATCTCCCCCATGATGGCCATGATGCCGTGCGTGTCCTGCCGCACCGTTTCGATGACCAGGGGCATCGAGTCCCGCACCACGCCGGTGACGACGTAGGCGGCGACGGAAATCTTGATGAGGTTCTTGAGCAGTTCCACGAAGGACTTCTTCGAGAACATGTTCTTCAACCCCGCGATGGGGTTGAGCTTGTCGAACTTCGGGATGAGCGGGTCGATGGTGAAGAGCGACCCCACCTGAAGGAAGTCCATCAGCCCGCCCAGCACCGCCGCGCCGGCCACCACCGGCACCGTCAGGAGCAGCAGCGTGCGCAGGCCCATGATGAGCAGCTGCGTCGTCGCCAGCCCCAGGTCCTGCGAATGGGCGATGGCGTCGAAGCTGAAGCGGAAGAGCGTGGCGATCTCCCGCTCCACGGTGTCCCAGGTGCCCTTGACGATGCCCAGGCCCGCGACGAGCACGGCCACGCCCGTCAGGTCCTTGCTCTTCCAGGTCTGACCCTTCTTGCGCGCGTCGTCGAGCTTCTTGTGCGACGGTTCTTCTGTTTTGTCGCCACTCTCGTCCGACATGGAGGAATCCCGGGAGGCGTGAGCCGGCTCAGGCCAGCAGCTGGATGGCGTGCTGGAACATGCGGAGCATGTTGACCAGCTCCTGCTGCATGCGGCCAATCACGACATGGATGGCGATGAACATGATCAACACGCCCACCAGCGGCTTGAGCGACATGGAGATGAAGAACACCTGGATCTGCGGCGCGACGCGGTTGATGGCGCCCAGGGACAGGTCGGTGACGAACGCGGCCACCATGCCGGGGCCGGCCAGCGCCAGGCTGATCTTCAGCAGGTCCGCGAAGGAGCGGATCATCAGGTCGAAGAAGGGCCACACGCCGCGGCTGAAGCGCGGGAAGCCCTCCAGCGGCACGATGGCGAGGCTGTCTCCAAGCGCCCGGATGATGATGTGGTGCCCGTCCAGCGACAGGAACAGCACCACGCACAGCTGCACCTTGAGGCTGGAGAAGAGCGACACCTGCGTGCCCAGCTGCGGCACGTAGAGCTGGGCGTTGTTGCTGCCCGACATGGTGTCCATCAGCGTGCCGGCCACGCGGGCCGCGTCGAACACCATGTTGACGATGTACGACAGCGACAGGCCGATGAAGATCTCCTTGAGCAGCAGCCCGATGTACGGGAGCGCGCTCAGGGGAATCCGGTCCATGCTGTCCGCGACGGACGGGAAGAGCACCGCGGACACCAGCAGGCCCAGGCCCAGCTTCATCTCCGAGGGAACGACCTCGCCGCCCAGGAACGGGCTGAAGATGAGGATGGGCATCACGCGGCACATGATGAGTGCCATCGTGAAGATGGTGACCGACAGGTTGACCCGAGCACCCAGCTCGGCCATCACTTCGCCGATGTTCATCTGCCGATGAGCGCCGGAAACCGGTCGAAGACGTGGAAGGTGAAGCGCAGGAGCTGACCGCCAATCCACGGGCCCGTCATGGCCAGCACGCCGAAGACGAGGACGACCTTGGGCGCGAACGAGAGCGTCTGCTCTTGAATCTGCGTGGTGGCCTGGAACAGCGAGACGAGGAAGCCCACCAGGAGGCTCATGAGCACCGGCGGCGCGGAGACCACGAGCACCAGGAACAGCGCCTCCTGGGTGATGAACGTGAGCTGATTCATGGGAGTACGGGGCTCCTTACAGGTAGCCGATGACCAGGCCCTTGGCGATGAGGTACCAGCCGTCCACGAGCACGAACAAGAGCAGCTTGAAGGGCATGGAGATGGTCGTGGGCGACAGCATGTGCATGCCCAGCGCCAGGAGGATGTTGGCGACCACCATGTCGATGACGATGAAGGGCACGAATAGGAGGAAGCCAATCTGGAAGGCCTCCTTCAGCTCGGACACGACGAAGGCCGGGACGATGACCATGAAGTCTTTCGGGCCAATGTCCTTGCGGTCCTCCTCCTTCCGCATCTTCTTCGCCAGGCTGTAGAAGAGCGTGCGGTCCTTGTTGGTGACCTTCTTCATCAGGAAGTCGCGCAGGGGCTCCTTGGACTTGTCCGCGGCCCCCAGCATCGTGCCCACCGTTTCAGAGGAGAAAACGGACGTCCCCCGGGACCAGACGTCGATGCCGCCCGCCCGGTACATCTCCTGGCCCACGGGAGCCATGATGTAGACGGTGAGGATGATGGCCAGGCCGGTGATGACCTGGGTGGGGGGAATCTGCTGGGTGCCCAGCGCCGAGCGGACGATGGAGAGCACCACCGAAATCTTCACGAAGCTGGTCACCATCATCAGCGCGAACGGGACCAGCGACATGGCCGCGAGCGCGAGGATGAGGATGAGCGGACGGGAGGTGAAGGAGTCGGAGCTCACCGCCTCCTTGACCATTTCATCCGGCATCGAATCGCCGCCCTTCTTCGCCGCGGACGCGACGAAGGGGTGCAGCGACACGAGGGCCGCGAAGAGCCAGGGCGGAGCGCGGAACAGCAGCGGGCGAGCGGGAGACGAACGGTTCACGTGACGGCCTTCAGACGCCCGGCGGCGGCGTGGTGCCACCGGTCCGGCGGGAGAGGAGCTTCTGGAGGAAAGGACTCAGGGACACCGGCGACGACGGCGGACGCGCGGCGCGGATGCGCTCCACGGCGTCGCGGTCCAGCTTCGAAACCAGTTGCACGCCACCCTCGCCGCCACCCACCAACAGGTACTCGTCCGCGGCCTTCAGGACGAAGAGCGTGCGCCGTTGGTCCAACGGGATGCGCTCCATCACCGACACCACCGACGCCTTGCCCACGGGTACGCCCTGCAGGCCCATCAGCCGGCGCAGGCCCACGTTGAGCGTGAGGTAGATGGCCGCGATCACCGCGCCCAGCAGCGCCACCGTGCGCACCACCACCCAGCCCAGGCTCTCCTGCGCTTCTCCGCCTTCGGCCTCGGAGACGCCCAGCTCGCGGTCCAGTTCGTCCGCGTGGCGCTTCGCGCGGGCCGCGCTGTCACCAGAGGCAGACGGGGCCTCCACTGGGGCCTGAGCTGGAGCCTGTACGACGGCCGCGTCCTTCGCGGGCGCCGGGGACTGAGGGGCCGGTGCCGCCACGGAGGCGTCAGGCGTGGAGGCCGCGGGCGCCTGCGCCAGGACGGCGGGCGACGCGAAGAGCAGCGCGGCGCCGAGCAACAGGCGCGAGGAGGAGAGACCGAGGACCGCCATGGATGGGCGCGAGCCTAGTGCACCCGAGTCAGGACCGCCACGGGCCCGGGCACGACCACGCCCCCCTGCCCGCCTGCCGTGTGACGCATGGGCGCAAACGCTTCAGCTCAGGTGGATGATGCGCACCCCGAGCTGACCCTCCAGCTCCACGAGCTCGCCCCGGGCCACCACCTTGCCGTTCACCGACAGGTCCACGGGCTCACCCGCCCCACGGCGCAGGTCGATGACCTGGCCTGTGCGCAGACCCACCACCTGTTCGGCCGTGATGGGCACGCGCGCCAGCTCCACCGCCACCTGCAGGGGCAGGTCGCTGAGCAGATCGCTTCCGTCCTTGTCGTCCAATGCCGCCCCTTCGAGTTCCGGAGGAACGCCCAGCTCCGGATTGGTGAAGTCCTCGTTGTCTTCCGACCCGCCCCCGGACTCCCCACCCTGGGGGTTGCCCGGTTCACCGGGGATGATGTCCGTGATGCGCGCCCGGTAGCGGCCGTGCTCCACGGACACGTCCGCCAGGAAGTGGCCGGTGCGCCCCAGGCCCAGCCGCAGCTGCGCCGTGCCGGGCTCGCCCCGGTCCGGCCGCGCCGACAGCATGTCCAGGAGCAGCACGTCCTTGATGCGCAGGGACGCCAGGTCCTGGGCGGACAGCTCCGCCACGCCAATCTCCGCGCGCAGCCAGTCGCGCAGCGCGGACAGGCGCCGGCCGTTCGCCTTCATGTCCTGACGGCGGTGGTCGCGCCGCTGGGCGCTCTCCACCGCGGGTTCCGCCGCCTCCAGCACCGCCGACGGCACCACCAGCCGCACGATGCCGCGGTGCGAGCCCAGCACCGCGTTCAGATGCACCGCCAGCATCGGGCCGTCCTCGCCCAGACGGGCGGAGACTTCATCCACGCCGCGCGCCACGCCGTCCAGCCGGGGCCGGGGAACGCCCGGCTGCAGTCCGGGCACCAGCTCCTTCAGGGCCTCCAGGACGACGTAGCCCATCACGCCCTCCTCGATGTCCGTCAGGGGGCGCAGGCCCACCGTCTCACCGGCGCCGCCCAAGAGCAGGTCCACCGCCGAGTGCGCCAGCGACAGCTCGATTTCGAGGATGGCCCGGCCCTTGAGCGCGCCAGGGGCCAGCACCGCCAGGAAGGACGGGTCGCCCAGGAAGCGGCGCAGCTCCGTCATGGGGCGCGCCTGGGCGGACTCCACCGACAGGCGCACGTCCACGTCGAAGAGGGCCTTGAGGCGCGCGCAGACCGTCTCCAACGTGCCCGCGTTCGGCGTCAGCCAACGCATCCGCTCCGCCAGCTGGCCCTGCGTGCGCGACACCTTCTCCAGGTTCGTGAACGCGAACGGCCGCCACGGTGACACCGGAGCCGGGGCCGGCGCGGGCTTCGGGGGCGGGGGTCCCAGCTTCCGGGTGTCGACCAACATGGTGCGCTCGAAGACTCCGGGCTCGTCGTCCGGCTCCAGGCTCATGTCTTCGCCTCGAACCTCAGATTTTCAAGCGCCAGCCCCCGGCCACCCAGGGCGCTGCGCAGGCCGTCGCTCTGCTCTTCCAGCATCTTCAAGGTGTCGCGGTCGTTGCCGCTGAAGACGGCGGAAATCTTTCCGTTCTTCGCGCTGACCTTGATGGACAGGCCGTTGAGCACGTCGCCGCGCAGGTCGATCTGGAACTCCGCGTTGCCCGCGGCGTTGGTGCCCACGCGCACGCGCTCGACGATCTTCTGGGCGATCTCGTTCGCCATGGCGCGCAGCCGCTCGGAGCCCGCGGTGTCCTTGGGCTTGGCCACCGGCACCGGCGCCATCAGCGCGGGGTTGAAGCGGAAGCCCGCGCCGGCCATCTGCGCGCCCTTGTCGTCCTTCTCCTTGCTGCCCCCGCCGCCCGCGCCCTTCCCACCGCCGGCGTTGACGTCGATCTTCAGCTCGCCCTTCTCCTGGCTCAGCCGGCCGGCCTGACCTTCGGCCTTGTTCATGTCGCCTTCGCGGACGTCCGTGGAGCGCTTCTCCTCCACGACCTCCGACTTGCGGGCCTCCCCACCCTTGGACAGGCCCTGCGACTCGCTGTTGCGCTGGGACTGCTGGGCGCCCTGGGTGGACTCCCCGGGCTTGGCGAAGGCGGTCTCCTTCTGGGCCAGCTTCTCGTCGAAGGTCTTGCCCTGCCCCTGCGCGAGGCGTGCCAGCACCTGCTTGCCCAGGGGCTGCTTCAGCTCCTGCGCCTGCTTGGGCAGGGCCTGTTCGGCCTGGCCCTGCTGGACCAGCTTGGAGAAGACGGACTCGCCCTGCAGGCGCTTCTGGGTCTTCGTCTCCGCGAGCTTGCGCTCCTGGATCATCCGCTCCGCCAAGCGCGCGGCATCGCGATCGTCATCAACTCGGCTCATGGCGTCTCTCCAGTATCAGCGGAAGGCGGTGGGAGGTTACTTGCGCTGGCGGGCCAGGAACAAGGCGCTGCCGATCTCCTCCTGGCCCAGCTCCTCCCGATCCTCGCGTTCCTTTTTCACCTGCTTGACGAACTTCTCCTTGTTCTTCTCGATGGCCTTGAGCTCCTTGGCGGCCTCGGCCATCAGCATGCGGCGCTGCTCCACCAGGCGGCCCGCCGTCCGGACGACCTCCTTCTGGTGTTCAATCTGGAGGGCGACCTGGGCTTCGTCGTCCTTCAGACGCGCCTCGAAGCGGCCCATCATGTTCATGCCGTTGATGCCGGCGCCCTTGGCCATGATCTGCTGAAAATACTCGGCGACCTTGGCCTTGCGCTCCTTGCGGCGGCGCTCCAGCTCCGCCTCCAGGCGCTTCTGTTCCTGCTCTTCCTTCGCCAGCGCCTTGACGGCGTCCGAGAAGGCCTGTTCGGCCTCCTCCTTCGCCTTCTCACGCATGTCCAGCAACACCTGCAACCGGTACGGGGGCATGGTGGAGGCATCCTACCCAAAAACCGTCCGTTCCGTAGGTGTGCCGGGGGCGGCCCGGGTCACTCCGCGAACAGGTTGATGAGCTGCTCCACGGTCTCCTCGTACGGGGAGTTGGAGTGGGTGTCCTGCTTGAGGAAGTCGATGATGGAGTCGTACTTCTCGATGGCGTAGTCCGTCCTGGGGTCCGCGCCGGCCTGGTAGGCGCCCAGCAGGATGAGGTCGCGCTGCTTCTCGTAGGTGGAGAGCGTCTCGCGCAGCTTGCCGGCGGCCTTCTTGTGTTCCTTGCTGACGATGCCGCTCATCACACGGCTGAGACTCTGGAGCACGTCCATGGCCGGCCACTGGTTTCGCGCGCCCAGTTCACGGTTGAGGATGAAGTGGCCGTCGAGAATACCTCGGACCTCGTCGGCGATGGGATCTTCCATGTCACCGCCGGCCACGAGGCAGGTGTAGATGGCGGTACACTTGCCCTTCGCCGAGTTGCCCGTGCGCTCGAGGATGCGCGGCAGCATGGAGAAGACGCTGGGCGGGTAGCCCTGACGCGCCGGGGGCTCGCCGATGGCGAGGCCGATGTCGCGTTGGGAGCGCGCCAGACGCGTCACCGTGTCGAGCATGAACAGCACATTGCCGCCGCGCTCGCGGAAGTACTCCGCGATGGCCGTGGCGACGTAGGCGGCGCGCAGACGCACGAGGGCGGGCTGGTCGGACGTGGCGCACACCAGCACGGCGCGCTTCATGCCCTCCTCGCCCATGGCGTCCTCGATGAACTCGCGAACCTCGCGACCACGCTCGCCGATGAGCGCCACGACGCTGAGGTCTGCTTGCGTGTTGCGGGCAATCTGACCCATCAGCGTGGACTTGCCGACGCCGGAGCCGGCGAAGAGGCCCACGCGCTGGCCCTCGCCCACGGTGAGAAGCCCGTCGATGCAGCGCACACCCAGAGGCAGTGGATGCTCGATGCGCTGGCGGGTGAAGGGGTCCGGGCAGTCGCGGTCCACGGGCCAGTCGATCAGGTTCTCCCCCTCCAGGGGCATGCCGTCCATGGGCTCGCCGATGCCGTTGAGCACGCGGCCCAGGAGCCCGTCACCGCACTTGATGGTGAGGGGACGCCCCGTGGGGATGCACTCGCTGTCCGGACCGATGCCGTACAGCTCGCCCAGGGGCATGAGCATCACCTCGTCGCCCACGAAGCCCACGACCTCCGACTTCATCAGGCCGCGCTGACGGTTCTTGACGAGCACCAGCTCGCCGATGCGCACGTTGGGCACACTCGCCTTGATGACGAGCCCCGTCAGCTCCGTGACGCGGCCGCGCACCCGGACGAGGGACGCTTCCTTGATGAGGTCGTAGTAGCGCGAGAGGTCGATGGCCATGGCGGATTCCGGGAGGGGCTCGAGGGCGCGGCGGGGGCCAGCAGGCTCAGGGAGGGCCGCTCTTGCGACTGGTGTCCGGCTGCAGGAGGTTCTGGAGCATCTCCAGCTGCGTGGGCAACTGCGCGTCCACGGTGCCGAACTCCGTCTGGACGATGCAGCCCACGGGAGCGACCTCCGGGTCCTCCTTGATGGCCAGGTCCACCGTGCGGCCGATGAGCTCCATCAGCTGCGGGCGCTTGGCGCGCAGCACCGTGGCCGTCTTCGGGTGCACGCGGAGGACCATGGCGCGCGCATTGCGGAGGTTGTCGATGGCCGCGGCGCACATGTCCACCAGCAGCTCCGGCTCGCGCTCCAGGTCGCGGCCGAGGATCTTCTCCGCCATCTTCAGCGCCAGCGAGATGATGTCCTGCTCCTGGGAGTTGAGCATCTCCCCGGCCTGCATCTTCGCGCGCAGGAGAAGCTCCGTGGCCTGGGCAATGCCTTCCTGACGGCCCAGGTCCCTCGCCTTGGCGAAGAGCTCCTCCTTCTCGCGTTGGGCATCGGCGAGGATGCGCTCACGCTCGCGCTGGGCGTCCTCGATGATGCCCTGGGCGCCCTGGCGCGCCTCGAAGACCTCGGCGTTCATCACGCCCGCGCGCGGCGGACGCAGCGCCGGTCGTTCGGACGTGGCGACGACCACCGACTCCGCCAACCCGTCCCCCTTGATTACCTTGCCGATCGCCATGGGCCGCTCCTTGGAGACCGGATGCTAGCGCGTTCCGCCGCGCGGTCCACGCCCTCCCGGACTACCCGCGTCATCCGGGCCCGGCCGGTCGGTGGGAGGGGGGCGCCGGCGGCCCACCTGCGTTCCCTCCGAGGAACGGGGCGAGGATGCCTGACTGGAGAGCACTCGCGGCGGACGCTCCGGCTCGCCCCCCGGTTCGGGACGCGCCGCGGGACGACTGCCCGTGCGCGAGCGCAGCACGCGGGCCCCGTCAGCGGCTTCCCCGGAGGGTTCCGGGCGACGGGGGGCGCGCTCCTCCGCGTCGGCGGGAGGCCGCGCGGGGCGCTCGGCCCGGACGGAGCGGCCTTCCGGCGCATCTGGCTCCGGCGGGCGTGACGCACCGCGTGCACCCAGCCGCGAGGGCGGAGGTCCAATACGGGCGCCGTCTGGCTCCGGCCGGACGGGACGCGCGGGCCTGGGGACCTCTGGATCACGGCGGCCGGGAACGGCTCCGGTGGACGCGCGGGGCGCGGGCCCCACCGACGAGCCCCGGTCCACCGGCATGCGGCGCATCTGGGAGCCGTTCGCATCCCCTTCCGGGGCCGCCATGGACGCGCGGGGCGGAGGCCCACGCTCGCGTTCCACCGGCATCCGGCGGATCTGCGAACCACCCGCCTCACCTTCCGGCGCCCCCATGGAGGCACGGGGCGCGGGCCCACGCTCGCGTTCCACCGGCATCCGGCGCATCTTCGAACCGTTCGCGTCCCCTTCTGGCGAAGCCATGGACGCGCGGGGCGCGGGCCCCACCGACGAGCCCCGCTCCTCCCCTGGAGCCGGACGCGGACGTCCGGCGGGGGGAGCCGCGCCCGGGCCCGCGTCACGGCTGGACGCCGCACCCGCGCGACGGGCCGCGCGCTCGGCCATGAAGTCGCGCTTGGCGCCCGCATCCGCAGACTCCGCGGCGGGGGGGGCTCCCCGCAGGGCCTTGGGGGCGCGGAGCGCGGGTGGGCGTGACGGATCCGGCGCGGTGGTGCGCAGTCCCTCGCGCGGCGCGGGTGCCGCCCCCGGACGGGCTCCCGGAGCCGCGGGGCGTGCTCCCGGAGCTTCGGGACGGGCTCCCGGGGCAGCGGGCGCGGGCTTCCGGGCCCCCGGCGGTGGAGGCAGCACGGCGGAGGGGCGCGGCGGGGCAAT
Organism: Corallococcus sp. AB032C; assembly: GCF_003668935.1. Lineage (NCBI taxonomy): Bacteria > Pseudomonadati > Myxococcota > Myxococcia > Myxococcales > Myxococcaceae > Corallococcus > Corallococcus sp. AB032C. The sequence continues at coordinate 16,987 of NZ_RAWP01000086.1, forward strand.
CAGCCGCACGGGCCGCTCGATGAGGCCGCGCACGGCCAGCCGCTCCAGGTCCATGACGATGTCGGTGCGTCCGCCATCGCCCCGGGCCGTCGGCCGCGAGCGCTCCTCGCGCACCCACTTCGCCACCAGGTGGCCGAACTCGCCGCGGTGCTTCTCCAGCATGCGCGCGGCGAACTCCGGGGACTGCGCCACGCACGCGCGCGCCAGCCGCTGCACGCCCGCGCTGCGGATGGCGCCGGCCAGCCGGTTGAAGCCCTCGTGCAGGTTGATCTGCGCGCGCGCGTCCTCTTCCGGGAGCTTGCGCGGCGCATTGGCCGCCACGGACTTGCTCATGAGCTGGAACAGGTCCGGAGGCAGCGACTCCATGAGGCCGTTCAGCTCGTCCTCGGGCAGGCCCGCCAGCGCCGGCCCAAGCACGCGCGCCCCCAGGCGGTCACTCACCGTGAGCAACTCACGCGTCTGGAGGTTGAGCACGTCCGCGAACTTGAAACCCGCGGACTGGCCCGCGGCCTCGCGCGACAGCGCCTCCTCCAGCTTCCAGCGGATGATGTCCAGGACCTGCGGCCGCACCTCACGGGTGAGCTTCACGCGAGAGGGAGGCAGGTGGCCGCGCACGGCCTCCGCCATGTTGCCGGGCAGCGCTCGCAGGGCGACTTCCACCAGGGCGCCGCGCTCGCGCTGGAGCAGCGCCGCCAGCCGCTCCGGATCCCCGGTCCACAGCTGGCCGCGCCGGTCCTTCATCAGCCGCTTGAGCTCCTGCACCACCGCGGGCAGGCGCTTCTCGCGCGGAATCTGGAGGATCTCCTGCGCGCGGTGGCGCAAGAGCGCGCCCTCCTCGTCCGGCAGGTGCTCCAGCGCCGCCATGCTCTCCTGGCCCCCGAAGGTGACCGCGGTGAGCAACATCATGGTCTGGCGCTTGCTGAGCGAGGTGAAGAAGGAATCCAACGGTCACCTCGCGGGCCCCCAGGTGGCCCGCTGAAGATGGAAGTCGTGTCCCCGGCCTGGAGGACACGTCCCGCGGTCCACCCCAGGAGGGCCGCGGGAAGCGACGTGCAGGTCTAGCCCTCGCGACCGCCGCGCGCACGCGCGGGACGTGCCGCCGCCGCGGGGGCAGCGCCACCCGAGCCGCCGCGCATGAAGGTCCAACCGGTGAGGCCCATCATCGCCAGGATGAGCGCGAACGCACCGCCGAGGATCATCTTGAAGGTGCTCGCGCTGGCGGCCGTCATGCGCACGCCGAGCACGTCCTGCAGGCGGTTGGTCTCCGTGGTCTCCGCCGAGGGGGCCAGGGCCTCCGTCATCAGCACGGTGACGGCCTCCGGCTTGAGCTCCGCCACGGAGCTGGCGACGAACTGCTTCACCGCGTCCATCGTCACGGGGGGCTTGCCGCCCTCCACCGTGCGGTACTTGATGAACACGGAGGCCGACGGCATCGGCTTGTTCTCCGGCTGCGACAGGTCGTTGTTCTCCGGCACCATCACGATGGCGCGCGCTTCCAGCACGCCGTCGATCTGGTTGAGCGCGTTGGAGACCTCACCCGCCATGGCCTTGAGGAGCATGGCGCGCTCCTCCGTGGCGGTGGGCACCATGCTGCCCTTGGCGAAGTGGGACAGGCCCTTCTCCACCGGACGCGGCAGCGAGTTGCGCTTCAGCAGCTCCGCGGCCTGCGCGGCGTCGCCCTTGGGGACGACGATGGTGAAGCGCACTTCGTTGCCACCCTCCGCCTTCTCTTTCTTGGAGTTGATGCCGTTCTTGCTGAGCAGGACGTAGATTTCATTCGCGTCCGCCTCCGTCAGCTCGTGCTGCAGCTCGATGGAGCAGCCGGTGAGGAACAGCAGGGCGAGGAGCGGGGCGGCGAAGACGGGCGTTCGGCGAGTCATGGGCGCGCGTAGCTTAACAGGGCCCTTGCAAAACGCGGAAGGGCGCCCCCTCCCGACTTTGGGAGGGACCGCCCTTCGCATGCCGCCATGGCCCGGCGGGGTGGGGACTTCAGACCTGCGTCTTGACGACGTCCTTCAGGCCGCTGGTGGCCTTCTCGACGACCTTCGACGTGAGATCCAACTCCTGCGAGTACTTGTACATGGACGCCTGGAGACCGAGCAGCTCGGCGTTGGACATGTTCTTGCCGGAGGAGGCCTCCTTGATCAGCTTGTCCATGCTGACCTGGCCCTTCTCAAGGCCCGAGACGAGGTCGGACACCATGCCGCCCGACTTGGTCGTCTTGGAGGCTTCGGCCTTCGCGTCCACGGGCTCGGCGCCCTTGGCGGTGGCGGGCTGCTGGGCGGCGCCGCTCACCTTGTTCAGGTTGGCCTTCTCCGCCTTGTTGACGGTCTCCACCTGGCGGACGTTGTCCACCTTCTGGGTGGCCTGCGCGGCCTGGGCCTTGTTGACGTTCTGGGCGGCGTCCACCTGGCCGGCGCCCTGCGCCTTGTCAGCGAGAACTCCGTCGAACTTCGACGCGCCCGTCTTCTGAGTCTGCTGCGCGCCCTGGTCCTGCAGCTTTTGCTGCGCTACCTGTCCCGCGGAGATGCCGCTCATCGGAGCCGCCATGTGACACCCTCCTTGCATCCGTCGAGGGGGGAGGGAGTTCCTCCTCCTCGTTCAAGAGTTCCTTGAGCCGATCAATGGCCCGCGCATGAAGCCGCGACGCCCAGCTCTTCGACTGCCCGATTTCCGCGCCTGCCTCTTCCAGCGTGCGTCCCTGGAAGTAATAGCCCTGCAGGAGCTTGCGCTCTTTCTCCGGAAGCTTCTCGATGGCCGAGCGCACCCGGTTCTTCAACTGCTCCATCTCCAGGCGCTGATCCGCCGGGAGGGATTCATCCACGTAGCCCGCCGCCTCCGCCCCTTCCGCCCCCGCCGCGAAAACCGCCGCGAGGCCCGCCACGGCATCCGAGATGTCTCCAATATCATCGTCGAATGACGACCCGCGGTTGCTTGATCCCTGCTCGCGGTCCGCCAGATTTCCCAGATACGCCGTCGCGCGCTCGCCCTGATAGGCGGTGCGGGCGTCCGCGCCTCGCAAGACCCCCATCTTCCTCAGACCGTCGAAGATGGCGCCCTTGATGCGGTAGTGGGCAAAGGTGAGGAAGTTGGCGCCAACCTTGGGGTCGAAGCGCTCAGCGGCTTCCAGCAGACCGATTTGCCCATAGGCCAGCAGTTCATCCAGCTCCAGCTGGGCATTGAACTGCTTGCGCACGGTGGCCGCGAGCGACCGCACGTACGGGCCGTACTTCTCCAGGATGACCTTCCTGTCTTCACCCAGAGGCAAGCGGCGCGCTCACTCGGCCTTGGACCACAGCCGCTCGAGAACCTGGTTCAGCCGGGGATCATCCTGCAGGGCCCCGGCGATGCGGCCCGTGAGGGCAGCGGACTTCATGTTCAACTTCTCCTGCAGTACTTCGGAGACGAGCGCCTTCGTCGCCTCTTCCTTGCTCTTGAAGCCCCCGTTCTTCAGCCGCTTGGCGATGGCGAGGGCCTGCGCCGCGATCGGATCCGTTGCCTGGGGGCCCTGGATGTTGCTGGAGCCTACCAGACCCGAAGGCCCGACGAGCGATTCCGTGCGGTCCACCTTGCCGCCAAAGGACGCGCCGGCGGCACCCGACGGACCGGACGCCCCCTTCGCGCCGCCCGCGCGGCCCTTCCCACCCCCACGTCCAACTCCACCGACAGCCATCGACGTACCTCCTTCGCCTTCCGCGACTACTTCTTCGGCGGAGGCAGGGCCCCCGCTTCCTTCGCCTGGATGAGCGCCTGGGCCAGCTTCGCGCCGTCGCTTTCGGGCTCCAGGTCGATGGCGGCCTTCAGTTCCTTGAGGGCCTCCGGCACCTTGCCCATGAACAGCAGCGCTTCACCCGCGTGTGCCCGGGGAAGCGACGACAGGGGCGCGAGCCGCTGGGCGACCCGGTAGGCCGCCAGGGCCTTGTCGTGCTTGCCCTGCGCGAACTCCACGGCGCCCAGACCAATCTGGGGCACCTCGCTCTTGGGCATCAGCGCGGCGGCACCGACAAAGACCTCCTTGGCCTTGTCGAAGTGACCCATGTCCAGCCACAGGTAGCCAGACTCCAGCAGGACCATGGCCGGCTGGCGCGCCAGGGGCACGAGGCTGTTGGCAATCTCCGAAGGGGTCTCCGCCATGGACGTCGCGCTGCCTTTCCTGTCGCCGGAAGCACGGAAGGCGGCCGTCGAGGGCCGCCTTCCTTGCACCGGTCAGATTCCGCTGTCCGTGAAGACTAGCGGATGTTGCCGATGGAGTTCTTGGTCGTATCGTGCCGCGACTTCATCACGTTGGAAACAGCCGTGAAGAGCTGCGACTCGTGCTGCATGGCGGACTGCATGTTCAGCAGCTTGACGTTGTCGTCCATCATGGACTTGAGCGAGCCGTTGGTGTTGAGCTGGTCGCCCACGCTGCCGCCCGAGCTGGAGCCAACGCTGGTGCCCAGCGAGGTGGAGCCGCCCGTGGAGGGCAGGCCCGAGCCGCCGACGCCCGGCAGGTTGGTGGAGGGCACCGCGCCGGAGCCGGTGTTCATCACGCCCACGTACGGGCCGCCCTGCATGCCGGAGCCGGAGGCGCCGGAGAAGGTCTGCGCGGAGGAGACGGCCGCGGAGACGATGCCCGCGCCGGGAACGAAGCCCGCCACCGCGCCCACGCCCGCGCCCACGGCGCCGACGGTGCTGTTCAGGCCGTTCTGAACGCGCGCACCGAAGCTCGTGTTCGGCGTCTGCCGAGCCGTGGTCATCTGGGTGTTCATGCGCAGGTTCGGACCCATCATGCCGCTGTCGATCTTTGCCATTTCAGCCTCCGCGCTGGTGCCAGCGTTGATTCAAAAGGGGAGCCGGGGATCATCCCGTGGCTCTTTCAAAGGATTATCGGGAGAGTCAGCCGCCGGTTGCCTGCTGGTGACAAGAAATCGTCCGGGCTCCCGAAAAGCCCGTTATTTCCGGCCCTTGGACTGCTTCGACTCGTCGACGAGCTTCTCGCGGACGTCCACGAGCATGCCGAGCAGCTGCTCGGACCGCGCGATCGCAGCCTGGGCCTTCTTCCCGATCTCCGCGCGCGGGCCCTTGAGGTCGGCGAGCCCCTGCTTGACGGGCGCGAAGAGCGCCTGGACGTCGCTGGCGGAGGCCTTCTCGATGAAGGTCTCGACGGCGGGGTAGGACGGGACAGGCAATTCCTGGGGCTGGGGCTGCGGCGCGGAGGGCCTGGCGGGCGGGGGCATCGAGGTCACGGTCTCCTGGCGGGGGCAGCCGTGCGGCCAGCCTCCGCTCTTTCCCCAGCACGCTAGGTGAATCCGGAATCGGCTTCAAGCACCCCACCCGGCGGCTGGAGCGCCGGTTGTCGGTTCCGGGCCACGCCCCACGGGCCGGGGAGCGAACGGGCACGCACGCGGTCTTCCCCCTCCGGCCTGCCGCCCACGCCCATCACCCCTAGCTTTTTCCCAGCGGGGGGCCCGGTGGGTGCCGCCCCGTCCCACTCACACATCATCCGGGAGAGATTCCATGAAGAAGCTCATTGGGGTTTTCGCGTCCGTGGCGCTGCTGGGTTCGGGTGTTGCCTTTGCCCAGGACAGCACGACGCAGCAGGGGTCGCAGCAGCCGTCGACGTCGTCCGGCAGCATGCAGGGTAACTCCGAGAGCACGGGCAGCTCGGACGCCATGGGCGGCTCGGGGTCGTCCGCGACGCACTCGATGGGTTCGTCGAGCATGACGGGCGCGAACGAGCTGACGGGCAAGGTCGTCAAGAGCGACAGCAAGAAGGTCTACATCAGCAGCGCCAGCGGCGCGGTGGTGCCCCTGGACATCGACAGCAAGACGCAGTTCACCGACCCGAGCGTGAAGAACGCCAAGAGCCTGAAGGAGGGTCAGGAGATCCGGGCCAGCTTCCAGGTGAAGGACGAGAAGAACATGGCGACCAGCATCTCGCCGAGCTCGGGCACGGGCGGCTCGGGCTCCGACACGATGGCGCCGGACTCGTCCATCAACGAGGGCAAGGGCGGCTCGGGCGTGGATGACCAGAACAAGGGCATGGGCAACGACTCCACCAAGAACCCGGACACGGGTTCCAGCAGCTCGCCGAAGACCTACTAGCACCGCCACTCCCCTCCCCTGTTCCGCTCCCGCATGGGAGGGGAACCCTGACTCGCGGCCCCCGTTCGTCGGTGGGCCGCGGGTGTCTTTGCATGAGGGGTGCTTCCGCGCGGCGGATCAGGAGCGGCATGGACCACGAGGCGGATGTCGTCATCCTGGGGGCCGGCGCCGCGGGGCTCGCCGCGGCTGAGCGATTGATGAGCAAGGGCCTGCGGGTCATCGTGCTGGAGGCACGCGACCGCGTGGGCGGCCGCGTGGCGACGCTCCGGGACACGGTGGCGGACGTGCCCCTGGAGCTGGGCGCCGAGTTCGTCCATGGCAAGCCCGGTGGACTGCTGAAGCGCATCCACCGGGCGGGGCTGACGGTGAGCCCCTGCAACGACGCGCATGCGCTCCTGTGGCGAGGGAAGCTGGATGTCAGGGAGGACGCCTTCGCGTTCCAGGAGCCCCTGATGTCCGCGAAGGGGCCGGACCGTCCCATGGCCGCGTGGGTGAAGGAGCAGGCGCGCATCCACCAGTGGCCGCCCATCGTGTGCGCGATGGCGCGCTCGTACGTCCGGGGCTTCTACGCGGCGGATCCGGACGTCGCGAGCACGCTCGCCATCGCGCGGATGGAGCGGACCGCTGACGCGTCCGGGGGCACGACGCCTTCGCGCGTGCTGGAGGGATATGACCGCGTGCCGCACGCGATGGCCGCCAAGCTGCTCGCGAAGCCGGACACGCTGTTCCTCAATGCCGTGGCCGAGGAGGTGCGCTGGAGACCGGGCTCGGTCCTCGTGCGGGCCCGGACCCGGCGGGGAACTCCGCTCGGGACGTTCCGGGGGGAGCATGCGGTGGTGACACTTCCCGTGGGCGTGTTGCAGGCGAAGCCGCCCGCTCCGGGTGCCGTGCGCTTCGTGCCGCGCGTTCGGGAACAGGAGCGCGCCTGGAACCGCTTGGCGATGGGCTCCCTGGTGAAGGTCCTCCTGCGCTTCCGCACGGCGTTCTGGCGCGAGCAGGAGGCCACCGCGCGCTTTGGCTTCTTCCACGCGCCCGCCTCCGCGTTCTCTACATGGTGGACGCTGTCGCCCCACCGACGCACGCGGCACCTGGTGGGCTGGAGTGGCGGCCCTACCGCCGCCTCGCTGTCCCGCTCGAGCGAGAAGGTGGTGCTGGGACGCGCGCTCCAGGGGCTGTCCCAGCTCTTCCATCTCTCCGTGCTGGAGCTGCACGCGCGGCTGGAGGCGTGGCGCGTGCAGGACTGGCAGGCGGAGCCGTACACGCGCGGGGGCTACGCGGTCATCCCCTCGGGGGCGATGGACGCCGTCGAGGCGCTCGCGAGGCCCGTGGGACGGACGCTTTTCTTCGCTGGCGAGGCCACGCACGTGGGCGGCGATGAGGGCACCGTTCACGGCGCGCTCGAGACGGGCCGTCGCGCGGCGGACGAGCTGTTGGCCCGGAGCTCGAAGGCTTGAGCCCTTTTCGTCCTCCTGCCGGAGGAGCGAGCGGAGGGGCGCTGGCGGAGATGTGGAAGCGTTCGCGCGTGGACATCTTCAGGGCATGCGCTTCTGGATCGCCATCGTCGCGGGATTGAGCATGGGTCAGGCGTACGACCCGGAGCCATTGCCTCCGGAAGATCCGTCCGTGAGGGACCCCGCCGCCGCGGCATTGCAGGATGCCTATGAGCAGGCCAATGAGGACCGGAACGGTGCGCGGCCTCCACAGGACTACGTCATCCAGGCGCCGTCGGATCCGACCGAGGGCAGCTATTACTCGCTGACGCCCCTGATGTCCGATGGCAACCCGCCGGTGACTTCGGGCGATGTCGCGGTCCAGCAGTCCCAGAGGTATGTGCCGCCGCCCGTGCCCACGGTCTTCGCGCAGCAGCCCGCCCCTGGTGAGCAGACGGAGACGGAGGCCACGCAGCCCCAGACGGGCACGGGAGGCGCTGGAGCCGCGGGGAGTTCGACGGAACAGCCCGCCACGGGTTCGGGGACGGCGGGTACGACTACGACCACGGGCGGAACGACCGCGGGGCAGCCCGCCACCGGCGCGGGTGCTGCGGGGACTGCGCCGGCATCCGGTCCCACCGAGGCGAATGCCCCTGGCTTCGGGGGTGGCTACGACACGGGCGCGACACCTCTGGATACGTCAGGCGCGACGGTGCAGGAGCCGACCACCGCGACCGGCGGCTCGGGCACGGCCGGCACGACAGGGACCGAGACCGCCACGCAGCCCCCCGCGACGGGTGGCGCAGGTGCGGCTGGCACTCCGGAAACCGGATCCGCCGCGCAGCCCGCGACGGGTGGCGCGGGTACGGCGGGAACTGGCACCGCCACTCCGTCTGGCACGACGGCTCCGGCCCAGACGCCGCAGGACGCCGCCGCGGCCAATGAGGAAGTGACGCGTCTGCGCCAGCGCATCGCGGACCTGGAGCAGGAGATGGAAGCCCGCGACACGCGCGCCACCGAGCGCACCCAGGCCGTGCAGACCCAGGTGGACACGCATGAGCAGCGCGCCTACGAGGCCGAGCGCGCCCGGCAGCAACGGCTGGCGCGGATCCAATCCGGCGGCCAGTGGATGCTCGCGGCGGATCAGGCGCTGGAGCAGGGCGAGATGAACGTGGACAACGCCCTGGACATCGCCGACGAGGACTTCTCCGCCGTGCGCCAGAGCGCCGCGGCCTTCGGGCAGGGCGGCGTCGTGGTCCAGGCCGAGCGCATCCGCGCGCAGATCGCCTACGCCCGGGATGCCGCCAACCGCCGGGACAGCTACGCCGCGCGCATCGCCCTGCAGAGCGCGGGCGATGACCTGCGGCTGGCGCGCGCCGCGAGCCTGGAGCGCTCGGGCACGTCCAACTCGCTGCTCAATCCGTGATGCGCGGGGTGGTGCTCGCCGGTGCGCCCGCGGGCTTCGCGATGAGGTAGCCCTGCACGAAGTCCACCCCGTGCCGGCGCACCCAGGACAGCTCCTCGGGCGTCTCGATGCCCTCGGCTACCGTCTGGATGCCGAGCTGCCGGGCGATCTCCAGCAGCTTCTGCACGATGGACGCCTTGTAGGGGTCCGCGTGGACGCCCCGCACCAGCTCCATGTCCAGCTTCATGAACTCCGGCCGGAGCTGGTGGATGAGGTTCAGCGACGAGTAGCCCGCGCCCAGGTCGTCCAGCGCCACCTTGAAGCCCGCCGCTCGGTAGAAGTCCACGATGGCGCGCAGGTGCGCCGCGTTCGCGGCCCGGTCGGATTCGATGATCTCGAAGACGACGTGCGACTCCGGGATGCCCGACTCGCGGATGGCTTCCACCGTGGAGCGCAGGCAGTGGGCCGGATCGTAGATGGCCGTGGGCGTGAAGTTGATGAACAGGTGCGTGCTCAGCTGGTGCCGCACCGCCTCGCGGATGGCCGTGGTGCGCGCGGCCAGGTCCAGTTGGAACAACAGGTCCGCCTCGCGCGCCGTGTCGAACAGCCGGTTCGGGGGCACCAGCGCCCCGTCCCGGTCGCGGCCTCGCAACAGCGCCTCGTGCGCGAAGACGCGCGAGGTGTCCTGCGCGTGGACGATGGGCTGGAAGAACGTGGTGAGCCGCGACTCCGCCAGCATGTCCACCAGCCACCCGGACTGATGCAGCGTGGTGAGCCGCTGCAGTGAGTCCACGCGCGGGAAGTCCGCCATGCCGGGCTCGCCGTCGCCCTCGACGAAGAGGGCGCGCGTGCCCCGCACCTCCTCCGCCGTCAGCACGTTGGGAAGGCTCGCGGAGAGCTTCCGCAGGCCGCCCTGCCCCATCCCCACCACGACGCACTGAACGTCGGTGCGCAGTTGGAAGGTGTCCCCCGAATCACGCAGGTGCGCCACCAGCTTGCCCAGGCTGTGACCCAGCGGCGGCCACAGGAAGAGACGCCCCGGTACATCCGGCGTCTCAGGCAGGGTCTGGCAGCGGCCACATCCGTTCAACGGGGTCATGACACAGCCTTGGCGTCACGGGGTGTGGCGGAAGATGAGCAGCCCGCGCGTCGTGTCCCACCCATACACCAGCCCGTCCGCGACATGAACGCCCTGCAGGCCGTCGAAGTAGCTCTTGCCACGGCCCGCGTCGGTCTCGTTCCAGGTGTTGAAGTACCCGGCGGCCTTCGGCGTCCCCAGCGTGGACACGTCGTACACCCGCAGGCCGTCCTGGTAGTTGGCCACGTAGAGGGTGGTGCCCGACAGGGTCATGCCGCCCAGCGTCGCCTCGAGCCGCAGCGGCAATTCACCGCGCTGCACGATGGCCTCCGGGTTCGTGGCGTCCAGCGCCAGGATGGCGGAGCCCCACGCGTCCGAGCCCTGGTAGACGACCGTGGTGTCCCCCAGCTTGCCCACCGCCAGGGCGCTGGTGGAGGGCCCGCCGAACCGGCCCAGGATCTTGGGCAACTTCGCCGTCGTCGCCAGGGGCGCGAGGTCCGTCACCGTCACGCCGTAGCTCCAGTTGCTCACGTACAGGCGGTTGTCCTGCACCGCCAGCGCGTAGGGGTACTCGCTCAGGTCGGGCGAGGAGCCCTCCACCGTGTAGCGCACCACGAGGGTCGGCGCGGACGGCTGGGTCACGTCCAGGATGATGATGTCCGACTTGGGCAGGGGCGACGCCACGTAGAGCAGGTTGCCGTCCTTCGCCAGGCCGTCCACGCGCACCGTCAGGTCCCCCAGCACCGTCTTGTCGCAGGTGGGGACCTCCGGGTTGGCGAGGCTGCAGATGCGGATGCCCTTCGCGTAGGTGCCCAGGTAGAGCGTCGTGCCGTTGACGAGCGCGTTGGTGAACGTCTCCGAGGGGATCTTCTGCTCGGACACCAGCGTCGGGTTCGCGGGGTCCTTCACGTTGTAGACGAACAGGCCCTCGCTGCCCGCGATGACGTAGGCGTAGCCGTCCGCGACCGCCACGCCGTTGGCGGCGCCGCGGGGCAGCACGCCCTGGCCCAACAGCGCCACGCGGTCGGACTCGGCCTCGCCCTCGCGACGCACGACGCGCCTGGCGGTGAAGGTGCCCTGGCTCACCGTCGAGCCGTTGCCGCACACGCGCACCACCCCCAGCACCTCGCCCGGCCCTGAGGCCTTGCAGCCGGCGAACGCGTAGCGCACCGTCGAGCCGGCCGTGCTGCCCGCCACGTCGCTGGCCAGGAAGAAGGTGTCCGGAGTGACTTGCTTCGTCGTCATCGCCAGGCCGACGAGGAGCGGCTCGCCGGGCGAGAACCGGATGGACGAAGGGCCCGAGTAGCCGTCATTCAGGTCGACGTTGACGTTCCACACGCCTTCCGCCTGAACGGCACCCAACGTCGACCTGTCACAACCGGTCAGGTCGATGGCTTCAAGCTGACACTCGGCCTTGTTATCGGAATTGTCCTTGCCACAACCGAAGGCAAGGAGCGCGGTAGCGGCGACGAGAGAGAGACGATTCATTCCCTCCTCCATACCGGGCCATCCCGACCGCCGCCAAGTCCCCCGGCGTGTACAGAGGGAGAAGCGCCGGGACGTCCACCGCAACGCAAAGAAACAAAAGGACCGCTTGTGCGTTTCCGGTGGGAGAGGGAGCCTTCCGCCAGGCCCCTGATGGCCTGTCTCCTCGCCGTACCGAGGTGCTTTTTGAACCCCCGTCCGCACGTCATCGCCGTGCTGCTGGCCCTGCTCCTGCCGGAGCTCGCGCTGGCCCAGGTCTTCGTCGTTCCCCGCCGCGCGGGGAAGACGCCCGTGAACAGCTTCGAGTTCGAGTGGCGGCATGTCGACATCCTCGTGGGCCCCGCCGCCACCGGCCTGGCGAAGCCCGCGGACCACACCGCGCATGAGAATCCGCCCGGCACGCAGGGCGGCGCCAATCCGCAGGCGCCCACCACGTCGCCCCAGACGGGTGACCCGCAGTCTCCGCCGGGCGGCCCGGAGGTCACCCCTTCCGGCAACGTGACCATGGCGCCGCCGGGTGATCGGATGCCCCCGACCGATGGCATCGCGCTCGACATGGGCGCGTCCGACGCCGGCATCCCTCCGACCGTCACGGGCCTTCCCGACGGCGGCATCCCGCCCCCGGGCGTGGTGGCGCTGGTGGACGGAGGCTCGGTGGGCGACGCGGGCACGCTCGCGGGCGTCACCAGCGAGGACGGCGGCGCGGTGTTCTCCGGCGCGCCGCTGATGCTGGGAGGCGGCACGGACGGCGGCTTCAAGTACACCTACGCGAAGGACCTGGGCGCGAAGACGGGCGGCGTGCGCTTCTACTTCTACGAGCGCGAGCGCGAGGTGGCCGAGCGGGCCGCGCCCATCGTCGAGGAGGCGTACCGGTACCTGGTGGATCAGTTCAAGTACGTCCCCACGGAGACGTTCCCGTACATCCTCTACAGCAGCTACGCGGAGTTCCTGCAGACGAACGTGTTCGCGGTCTCCGAGGGCACGCTGGGCGTCACCTCCACGGAGGACCTGAAGCTGTCCCTGCCGTACCTGGGCGACCACCACCTCTTCGAGGAGGTCAGCACGCACGAACTGGCGCACCAGTTCACCATCCAGAAGGTGCGCACCGTGGCCGAGCAGGCCAAGACGTTCGGCGATCCGCTGGGCGGCTACCCGCTGTGGTTCATCGAAGGCCTGGCGGAGTTCTACGCCAAGCGCGGCCTGGACCCCGAGGCGGAGATGATGGTGCGGGACCTGCTGGTGAACCCGGACCTGATGAAGGGCTATGCCTTCCTCGACTTCTTCTCCCCCGGGCCGTACGGCTACCTGTGGATCTACAAGGTCGGTCAGGCGCGCGTGGCGTTCCTGGAGGACGAGTACGGCGCGGGCATCACCCAGCGGCTCCTGGAGGAGGCGCCCCGGCTGGTGGGCGGCTCGCGCGACTCCCCGTCGCTCAAGTTCGAGGAACTGCTGGAGCGGCTGACGGGGGATGATCCCAAGCGCATCTCCGCGCGGTTCGAGAACTGGCTCAAGCGCCGGGCGTTCAAGACGTACCTGGACTCGTCGCAGACGGCGCCCGCGCTGGACTCGATTGGCGAGACGCCGGGAATCGTGACGGCGATGGCCAGCGGTCCGGACGGCAACGTGCTGGCGCTGCGCACCATCATTCCGGAGACGGGCGAGAGCCGGCTGTACCTCACGGATCCGCGCACGCCGGGCAAGACGGTGAAGGTGGCGGGCGACGGCGTGCCGGGCGTGGAGTCCCTGCACCCGGTGTCCGGCCGCAACTTCGCGCTGACCAAGGACAAGCTCGCGTTCGTGGCGGAGCGCACCGGGCGCGACGTGCTGTACGTGCAGGACTACGTGCACACCTCCGAGAAGCGGGCCACGGACGTGCTGGTGCGCCGGTCGGCCGTGCGCACGGGCATTGGCACTGAGGTGGGCCTCAACGTGAAGCTGGAGACGGGCGACCGGCGCGCGTACCGCGTCGACAAGCAGGGCGTGCTGGCCATCTACTCGCCGGCCTTCTCCCCGGACGGCCGCTACGTCGCGTTCATCGGCATCAACGACACGGGCCTGCGCGACGTGTACCTGGTGGACCTCACGCAGGGCGAGGACGCGAAGATCCGCAAGCTCACCGACGACGTCTTCGCCGAGCGCCAGGTCACCTGGGGCCCGTCCGGCATCATCTACACGTCCGACGCGACGTCGCACCGCAAGTACAACCTCTTCCGCATCAAGCCGGACGCGCCGGTGGGACAGTCCGAGCGCCTCACCAGCGAGGACCGCGACGAGGCGGATCCGCTGGCGCTGCCGGACGGCCGCGTGTTCTTCGTGGCCTTCAACAAGAGCAGCTCCGACCTGCACGAGCGGCTGGCGGATGGCCGCATCGTGCGCCGCACCGACCTGACGACGGGCGTCTTCGAGCCGGGCCCCGGCCCTGACGGTGGCCTGTGGATGCTCTTCCACATGAGCGGTGAGCGGAAGCCGTCCCTGCTGCGTCCGCCGCGCATGCTGTCGCTGGAGAGCCCGAAGGAGCCGGTGGCGGATCCGCCCTCCCCCATGGCGCTCAAGCCACTCACCGACGCGCAGGCCTACAGGCCCTTCACGCGGGAGAACATCGAGCTGGGGCCCATCTTCGGCTTCGCCGGCGCGGGCGGTGGCGGCTTCGTGGGTCAGGTGTTCGCGTCCGCGTCCGACCGGCTGCGCGACCACCAGATGGTCCTGACGCTGGCGGTGTACGGCTCCTTCGAGTTGACGGACGGCCTGCTGCTCTACGTCAACGACGAGAAGCGCACCACATGGGGCGCCGGTCTGTTCCAGTCACTGCGCTTCCGCGTGGACAAGACGTTCGACAACCTGCCGCCGGAGCAGCGGCCGTTCTTCGTGTCGTCGGAGCGTTACTTCGGCGCGTTGGGCAGCCTGCGCTACCCGCTCAGCACCTTCTTCTACCTCCAGGGCGACCTGAGCATCGGCGGCACGAAGTACTTCCTGGATGACTTCAGCGAGTTCTACCTGGCGTTCCCGGAGCGCAACGAGTCGAACATGGAGCTCTTGTCCGCGTGGCGCGCGGACAACCAGCACATCCGCTTCCAGACGGAGCTGAGCGGGCGCGTCGGCTACGACAGCATCAAGTACCACTACGCGACGGGGCCGCTCTCGGGCAGCTCCGTGCTGCTGGAGGGCACCCTCGGCGTGCAGCCCTTCGACGGGCAGGCGTACGGCAACCTGCGCCTGGACGCGGAGCGGTACTTCCCCATCTACGGCCGCACCAACTTCTTCGCGCGCCTGGGCGCGGGCACCACGGCGGGCGGCCGCTACGCGCGCTCCTACTACCTGTCCAGCTTCGACACCCTGCGCGGCGTGAACTTCGGCGACGAGCGGTGGCTGCTGGGCCAGCACTTCGTCTACTCCACGCTGGAGGCGCAGCTGCCCCTCAACGACATCATCCGGGTGGCCTTCCTGAGCGACCTGGAGGCCATCGCCGCGGTGGACATGGGCGGCGTGGGTGACGGCGCGAGGGACCTCTGGGACCACCGCGTGCTCAACGCCGTCGTCGGCTTCAACCTGTCGCTGGGGCCCCTGCTGCTGCGCCTGCACTTCGCGCGGCCCTTCGACATCAACGCCGCCGCGGGCATGCCCGACGAGGGCTGGGTGACGAACTTCTCCATCGGCGTCGCCGGCCTCAACGGCTTCTTCGACACCAAGGGCGACCGCAGGCCGGGCTCTTCCACGCCGGGCCCTGCGCTGATGCCCGCCCTGGGCGGAGGCTACACCACGCCCATGGTGCACTGAGGTCAGGGGCGCGCTTCCCTCTTCGCAAGGGAGGCGCGCTCCCGTGTCAGGACTGCGCGGCGACGAGGGCGGCGTTGGCGCGAGCCAGCGGCCCCCCGTCGTTGGGGATGCGCTCGAAGTCCCCGCGCAGGGCCTTGATGGCGAACTTCTCCAAATCAATCTCCCGGCGGGTGCGTACGCCCAGCCCTCGCACGAGCACGGAGAGGGGCCCGAAGCCGGTGAGGCCGTGCTGGAGGAGCAGGGCCAGGGTGATTCCGCCGAGCACTCGCCAGCCCCGGCCGGACCTAGGGCCCAGCAGCAGGCCGCCGAGCGCCAGCGCGGGGACGCCCACGACCAGAGTGCGGTGCACGTCCCACTCGTGCTCCAGCTTTTCGAGGTACCGGCTCATCTCCGAGCGGTCCCCCTGCTCCGCCATGTAGCGGACGCACGACTCCACATGCGCGTCGATGCGCCGGTTCATCGTGGATGGCGCGTGGGCGCGCACGGCATCGGTCGAGGTCTGGTTCCAGGACTCCATCATCGCTCCCTTGACGGACTTGGGCCGTCCTCCAGCCTGCTCTCAAGAAAGCTAGGTCCGGCGGTCGTGTCCGTGCACAGCGCGGCGTTCCGTGGCCTTTGCCCGGCTGCTCGCCCCGGAGGGCGATGACGCCTGCCTCCCCTGTTCTGGAGGGCAGGCGGGCAGGCCTCACGCGGTCCGGCAGAGGCTCCTGGAGAGGGCAGGCGAGCATTCCGGGGAGGGAAAGAGTTTTCCATTCGCTGGGTGATCCAGGGCCCATGCGTCGCCCCTGTGGACTTCCTTGCAGGCGACGGGCGGCTCCTTCCGCCTTCCTGGCAGGGAGGCATGGGGCTTGCTCAGGGGTAGGACGATGATGCGCGTACGACTCCTGATCAGCCTCTCGATGCTGCTGGCCGCATGCGGTGCCGGAACATCGAATCCCGATGACTCACCGCCCTCCGTGACCGACCCCGGTATCACGGACCCCAGCAATCCGGACTCCGGCACGCCCGACTCGGGCACCCCGGATGCAGGGGGTTCCGACGGCGGCTCCGTGGATGCGGGCACCGACCCCGTGGATGGCGGGAGCACGGATGCAGGCACGGATCCGCGGCCCGTTCCGGAGGTGGAGCGGCCCTACACGCTGCCGAAGCTCCAGACGACGGTGCCGGAGTACGGGCTGATCATGCCTCCGGAGGTGCTGGAGAAGTTCATCAACGACCCGTGGACGGAGGAGCAGGACGCGACGTTCCAGGCGAACGGCAAGACGCTCCCCGTGAAGGTGCGGCTGCGCGGCGCCTCCGCGCGCTTCTTCAACAAGAAGAGCTGGAACGTCAGCTTCGCGGACAAGGACAAGTTCGAGGGGCGCACGTCGCTCAACCTCATCGCCGAGTACGCCGACGCGTCGATGATCGCGGAGAAGATCTCCTACGACCTGCTGGCTGCGATGCGGGTGCCGGCGTCGAAGGCGACGTTCGTGCGGCTCTCCGTGAACGGCCACTACGAGGGCGTGTTCCTGGAGGTGGAGCAGGTCAACAAGGCCTTCGTCAAAGCGAGGCAGTTCCCGGATGACGACGCGTCCATCTACCGCGCGGGCTGGAAGGACACGGAGTTCAAGACGTGGAAGGTCCCCTACCAGGGCGACTGGGTGAAGAAGACGAACGAGAGCGAGCCCGACGATGCGCTGTGGGAGGTGCTGGACGTCATCAACCACACGCCGGAGCCGCGGCTGGTGGCCGCGCTGGAGAAGAACCTGGAGGTTGAGTCCTACGTACGCTCCATGGTGTTGGACGCGCTGATGTCCAACAACTACGTGGAGGACTCCGAGAGCTACTTCATGCACGACGACATCACCGGGCGCTGGCGCTACGTGCCGTGGGACCTGAACAACGTGGACGCGCGCTGGTGGCACGAGAACACCGTCGAGGACCAGTCCGTCTCCACGAAGAACATGAAGCACCCGCTGTTCAGCTTCACGCTGCTGGATGGCTGGGTGGAGAAGATGTACCAGCAGCGCAAGCTGGAACAGGGGAGCTACCCGGGCTACCTGCCGGCGTTCTCCAACATGGGCACGCGCGTGGTGCTGAACCCCGTGCTGCGCGCCCGGCTGGAGGCGCGGCTGGACAAGGCGCTGGACGAGGTCTTCACCTCGGCGGTGATGGACCCGTACATCGACCAGCTCCATGCGTTGATCAACGCGTCCATGCAGCAGGACCCGTACATGGACTACGCGAAGTTCAGCGTGGGCAAGGCGTACATGAAGCGCTTCGTGAAGGTGCGCCGCGAGTTCGTGATGGCGGAGGTGAAGCGGCTGAAGGCGGCTCGGTCCACGCTGGTGCTGGAAGCGTTCGACCCGCGCTCGGGCTGGGTGGAGGTGGCCAACCACGGCACGCAGGCCGTGTCGCTCCAGGGCATGACGCTGACCACGAACCTGCGGGTGAACCTGGCGGGCGGTGACTACGCGCCCACCATCGTGAAGGCCCCCATGGGCGCGGTGCTGGGCAACACGACGGTGGCGCCGGGCCAGACGGTGCGGCTCACGGCCGGCTCGCTGGGCATCACCTTCCCCGCCAAGGGCGAGGTGGGCCTGTTCGACGGCACGTCGGTGGTGGGCGTGAAGGACGCGCTGTTCTACGGCGAGCTGCCCGCGGGCAAGCACTACGCCCGCGGCGCGGAGGGCTGGGAGGTGCGCTGAGCCCTACTGCCGCTCGCGCACCACCAAGGTGCGGCGAGCGGTGAGGCCGCGGTCGTCGGTGACGAGGATGTCGTGCGTGCCTACGCTCGGCTTCCACCACAGGCGCTCCGCGGCCTTCGCCGTTCCCAGGACGGCGCCGTCCACGAACCACGTCAGCTCCCGGTCGTGCGCGGCCTCCGCCTCCAGGGGGATCTTCTGCTCCTCCGTGTTCATGCCCGGGATGAGCAGCGCCACCGTCCCTTCCGGCGGCGAGAGGATGGTCGGCGTGTCTCGCTCGCCTCCAGCGACGCAGCCGGGTGCCAGGGGCGGCGGCTCAGGCAACTGACGCTGCTGCTCCGCGAGCCACCGCCGCAGGCTGGACGGCCAGGTCAGGTACACGCGCGACTCCGTCTTGCGCCCGTCACGGCACCCCGGCCCCACCGCCAGCCCCGTCGTCACGTCCACCTCCACGCGGTGGTGGTACGGACACGGCGTCGTCGGCACCGCCGTGCGCACCGCGTCCACCCGCTTGCGCTGCGTGCACGCGTCCGTGGGCAGGTGCCCCGAGTACGCGCACACCTCCACGCTCACCAGGTCCTTCGGCGGCGCGGCGTCCTCCTCCTGCACCGCCGTGCCTCGCGGGCCGATGCCTTCCAGGATGTCGAACAGCAGCGGGGCCGCGTTCTCCGCTCCCACCAGGTGCACGCTCGACGCGTGGTCGAAGTTGCCCAGCCACACCACCGCCGTGTGCTTCGGACCGGAGCCCGCCGCCCACGCATCCCGGTTGCCGAAGCTCGTGCCCGTCTTCCAGTGCACCCGCGCCGGCAGCCCCGTGAGCCGCCTCCGCTCCGGGAAGTCCGGCCGATCCCTCAACGCCAACGCCTGTCGCGTCAGCCACGACGCTCCCGGAGACACCAACGCCTGGGCCTTCTTCGGCGCCGTGTCCTGCGCCAGCACCCGCAGCGGACGCACCTGACCATCTCCCGCCAGCGCCAGGTACACGCCCGTCAACTCCAGCGGCGTCAGCTCCAAGCCGCCCACCGCCGCGGACAGGCCGTAGTGCCCCGGCCGTGGATCCAGGCTGGTGACTCCCGCCTGCCGCAGTGAACCCAGGAAGCCCTCCACTCCTATCCTTTCCAGAAGCCTCACGAATGGAAGGTTGAGCGACTGGGACAGCGCGGACTCCATCCGCACCAGCCCCAGGAATCGACCGTCGAAGTTGCGCGGCTGGTAGCCGCCGTAAGCCATGGGGATGTCCGGCACCAGCGTCTCCGGCCCCACCAGGCCCTGATCAATCCCGAGCGCATAGAGCAGCGGCTTGAGCGCCGACCCCGGCGAGCGCGGCGTGGCGAAGCCGATGATCTGCCCGCCGTGCTTCTCATCGAAGAAATTGAAGTTCCCCACCAGCGCGCGCACCTCACCCGTCTCCCGGTCCGCCACCACCGCCGCGCCGTTGTGGATGCCCTGCCGATCCAACCGCCGGGCCGCTTCGCCCAGCGTGCGCTCCACGAAGCGCTGCGTGCCCGCGTCCAGCGTCGTCGCCAGCCACGTCTCTCCGGGCCGCTTCGCCTTGAGCCACACCGCCGCGTGCGGCGCTTCCCTCGGAAACGGCGTGAGCACGTCCGGCACCGTCGTCGCCCGCACCTCCGCCAGCACCGTGTCGGACGCGACGCCCTCCACGGCCAGCCCTCCGGACTCCAGGAGCCTCCGGGCGATGTCGTCCCGGGCCGAGCGCAGCCGGTCCTGGTTCTCCGGCGACGGGAAGCGCCGATTCGGGTTCTGCGGTACCGCCAGCAGCGTGGCGATCTCCGCCGGGCTCAGGTGTTGGGCGGTGTGCCCGAAGTACGCGAGCGCCGCCGCCTCCACGCCCTCCACGTTGCGCCCGTAGGGCACGAACTGGAGATACGCCTCCAGCACCTCCTGCTTGGACAACCGCGCCTCCAACTGGGCGGCGCGGAACGACTCAATCACCTTCGAGGTGAACGTGCGGGGACGGGGCTCCAGCACGCGCACCAACTGCATCGTCAACGTGGAGGCTCCCGACACCCGCCGCCCCCGGCTCAGGTTGAGACCGAGGGCGCGCAGGGCCGCGAGCGGATCCACGCCCGGGTGCTGGAAGAACCGCTTGTCCTCCAGCGCCAGGAGGGCGCGGACATAGGCCCGGTCGATGCGGTCCTTCGGCGCGGGGATGCGCCACCGCTCGTCCGGGGCGAGGAAGACGTACGCGGGCGACCCGTCCCGGTACGCCATCACCACCGAGGGAGGCGCCGCCAACCGCTCCGGCAGCGGCACCCACCAGGCCGCCACGAGGCCCGTGCCCAACAGCACGAGCCCCGCCAGCGCCACCCCTACCCACTTCCTCACGTTGAGACGCACGCGACGCATGGGGCCTAGAGCAGGTCGTCCTTCCAGGGACCCAACACCTGCACCGTGCCCGCGGCATCCCGGGCCCAGAGCGAGGAGTCGTACATCGCTTCCGCCTCCGCGGACGGCAGGGTGAAGCTGCCCGCGGTCACCGCGCGCACCGCGTAGACGAGCTTCTTCGTCTCATGGGCCTGCAGCGCGCCGAACGCCTCCATGCGGTCATCGCGCACGTTCACGTAGTCGGCGGCCCAGACCGAATCCGCGTCCACCCAGTCCACGCTGCCGCCGCGCCCCAGGCGGGCGTTTTCGATCTCCCAGCCCGCCGGCAGCCGGTCCACCAGCGCGATGTTCTGCACGCGCTCGCCCCGGGTGTTGGTCACCTCCAGCTCCACGTAGATGAGGTCCGCCAGCTTCACCGGCTGCGCCTTCATGTCCAGCGCGGTGCCGTCCAGCGAGCGCCAGGTGCGCTTGAGCGTCAGGCCCTCTCCCCCCACCTTCACCTCGGGCGTGGTGCGCACGCCCTCGCTGTTGAGGATGAGGTACACGCTGCCGCTGCCCTTCTCCTTCAGGTCCAGCGACACGCTGGCGCGCTCGCTGGCGCGGGCCAGGGACCACGTGCGATCCGACACGCGCGAGTCCTTCTCCGCGACGGGCGTCACCGTCTTGCCCGCCACCGTGAGCGTGGGCGGTGAGAAGCTGGTCGCCGTGCCCTGCAGCCGCTTGCCCAGGCCGGTGATGCCCCAGACCAGCTCCTGCGTGGAGTAGTACGCCGACGTGCGGGACGACAGCGCCGTCGCCACCATGCGCGCCAGGGGTTCCCCTTCCGGCGCGTCGCCGAAGAGGTCCTGGAAGGTGCTGAGCATCATCCCGCGACGACGCCGGTCCGAGTAGAACGACCAGTTGTTGCGACGGTCATCGGTGACGGTGGACACGTCCGGGTTGCGCAGCTCCTTCTCGTAGCGGCGGTCGCCGGACAGCCACAGCGCGGCCTTGAGCAGGTACAGGTCCTCCTGCTCTTCGCCGCCGAGCGCGGCCTTCTTCGCCGCCGTCTCCAGCGCGCTCACCATCGCCTGCGCCCGCGCCTTGCGCCCCTTGCCCGCCACCGCGAGCACGTAGTGCATGTACGCCTCCGAGTGCTGGCCGTAGTGGTCGTCCTGCCCCACGCGGCCCTCCTTCCGGGTCAGCTCGTCACCCATCCACGCGAGCGCGCTGTCCACGCGGTCGTCCGGCACCGGGTACTTCAGCTTGCGCGCGTCCAGCAGCATGTGCGTCGCGTAGGCCGTGCCCCAGGCCATCGGCTCCGTCTGGCCCGGCCAGTACGCGAAGCCACCCGAGGCCGTCTGCATGGACAGCACCCGGTTGATGCCCGACTGCACCATGTCCTCCACCTTCGCCGTGGAGACCAGCGTCGGATCCACGCGCTCCACCAGCTGGCTCACGAACAGCAGCGGGCGGGTGGAGGACGTCGTCTGCTCGATGCAGCCGTACGGGTAGCGCACCAGGTACGAGAGGTGCTGGAGCGACTTCGCGTACGGATTGTTCGTCACCCAGACGTTGGTGCGCTCCGTGGTGGGCACCCAGCCGGCGAGCAGCGCCTTCAGGTCCGTGGTGCCCTCCGCCAGCTCCACCTGCTGGATCTTGCGCTCACGGGGACCGGCGGGAGACAGCGGCACGTCCAGCTGCTCGCGCGACGTGTAGCCACCACCCTCCACCGTCACCACCAACCGCGCCGCGCCCACGGACTGCACCGCGCGGCCCTGGAACACGAAGGTGCGGGACTTGCCGTCCTCCAGCTTCGCGCGGCCCTCGCTCTTTCCCTTGAGCTCCAGCGGCGAGCCCACGCCCTCCGGCATCGCGAGCCCCGGCACCGCCAGCGCCTCCGCGGACAGCGACACCTTCACGTCCTGCGCCTTGCCGGACAGGTTGGTGACGAAGACGGGGATTTGAATCTCGTCGTTCTGGGTGAGGAAGCGCGGCAGCGTCGTCTGGAGCACCAGCGGGTCACGCACCAGCACCTGCGCGCTGGCCCGGCCAATGCGCTTGGCCCCCGCCGTCACCACCATCACCCGCACCGCGCCCCGGTACTGCGGCAGCTTGAAGGGCACCTTCAGCTTGCCGCTGGCGGGCACCTCCACCACGCCGCTCCACAGGGCCACGGGCTTCACCGGCTGCACGCGGCCTTCCGCGCCGCCCTCGTCACCACCGGTGGAGCTGGAGTTGCCGCCCGGCGGAACCAGGAGCGCCCAGCCCACCGTCTCGTAGGTCTGGATGCCCAGCGCGCGCCGCGTGAAGATCTCCTTCAACGGATCCGGGCTCTGGAAGCGCGTGAGTGACAGGATGCCCTCGTCCACCACCGCCACGGTGGCGAAGGTGGGGCCCTCCACGCCCTCCACCGCCACGTCCACGGTGAGCGTGTCGTTGCTGCGGACCTCCTTGGGCACCGTCAGCGCGACGGCCTGGGTGAAGTCCACCGGCTCCAGCGCGATGCTGCCCACGCCGAAGGCGCGGTCGGGCATGAACGCCTGGGCGGATTCCAGGTGCGGGTCCTTCACCAGGAACGCGCTCACGTACACGTTGGGCGCGTACTCGGACGGCGTGAACGACCAGGACACCTCGCCGGGCTCCACCTGCTTCCACGCGGTGGTGAGCACGCGGTCGGTCTCCACCGTGAAGAGCACGCGGCCCCGGTAGGGCGCCTTCATCTTCACGGTGAGGGCCTCGCCCACCTTGCCCTTGGCGGGCAGCGACAGATCCAACGCCGTGGGCTTCAACGGCCGCGGCGTCTGGTCCACGCGCGAGCCCTCGCCCCACCAGTAGTAGCGGCCCTCGCCTTCGATGGCGAGGTCCGTCTGGGTGTTGCCCGCGCGAGCACGCACGAGGTAGCCCGCGCCGTCGCGGCCCGGCAGCACCGTGGCGGTGAAGCGGCCGTTCTCCACCTTCACCGTCGCCTCGCCCTCACGCTGCGGGCGCAGGTAGCGCTGGTAGCGCTCGTAGCCGGATTCCTCGTCGTAGTAGTAGCCGTAGTTCTCCTCGAGCAGCTGGTACTCCAGCTGCACCGTCTTCGGCGCCTTGCCTTCGGTGAAGGGCTGGCCGTTCCAGTCCACCACCACGCCGGTCAGCGTGAAGGGCGTGGCCGCCTTCACCTTCTGGGTGTTGGCCTGCAGGCCCAGGTAGTACGCCTCCGGGTGCACCGGCACGGTGGCCTCACCGATGGTGGAGCGGCCGCTGCCGGACTCGAAGACGCTGGCCACCGCGGACAGACGCGCCGCGCCCTTCATGGGGCCGGAGGCCGCCTGCGCCGGGCAGTTGAGGATCGCCTGCCCCTTCGCGTCGAGCGTGCCCTTCACCTGGCCCAGCGTCACAGGCCGGGGCAGGTTGCCGTCCTGGCGCCAGACGCCGTAGGTGTACTGGGCGTTCTGCTTGGGCTTGAAGGCCACGGACTCCAGCCGGCACGTCATCTCCACCGGGCTGCCCTCCGCGGAGCCGCCGAAGAGGTACGCGGCCTCCACGCCCACCGGAATCTCCGTGCCCTGAACGTAGCCCGGCGCGGTGGTGCTGGCCGTCACCTTCATGCGCTCCGGGACGAACTCCTCCACGTTCACCGCGTAGGAGGCCAGGTCGCGGTCCGCCACCTTGAGGCGCACCCAGTAGTGGCCCGTGTCCTGGAACGCCGCGAACGCCTGGTCGAAGGCCACGAGCCCCGCCGCGTTCGTCTTCAGCGTCACCTTGCGGATTTCACGCTCGCGAGGGTCGATGACGCGGACCTCCACCGGCATGCCCACGGGCGGCGCCAGGTTGTCCTGGCCGCGCAGCACGGCGGCCACGTGCGCGGTGTCACCGGGGCGGTACACGCCGCGGTCGGACCAGATGGAGGCGCGGTACGGCTGCTCGGCGCGATACGGCTCGCCCTGCACGTCCGAGTTGGCGATCTCCGTCTTCAGCTCGTCGTACTTGAGGTACGTCAGCTCGTCGCCCTTGCGCGCCACCAGCGCGAACGGGGCGCTCTCATCCACGCCGGGCGCGGGGACCTTCAGCTGGCAGCCCGCCTCGCCCTGCGTGGTGCAGCGGGCCACGGACTGCCCGCTCTTCTTCACCAGCGACACCTCCACGCCGGCCAGGGGCTCCGTGCTCTCCAGACCCAGGGCCCAGACCCACACCTCGCCGGAGTCCTTGGAGCCCACGGCGGGACCGCCGCGCTTGGCCACGAGGCTCAGGTCGGTGAGCAGGATGCGGGCGGCGGCCTTGTAGTCACCGCGCTCGGCGACGATCTCCACCAGGCCGCGCGTGTTCGCGGGCACCAGCGACGCCACGTCGATGTACGTAGTCAGCAGCGCGTCCGGCGTGGACTTGAGCGGCACCGCCTTGCGCACCAGCACGTTGCTCGTGCGCTCGTCGGCGCTCTCCGAGTAGTCGCTGCCCATCCAGAAGACGAGGTTCTCCGGCGGGATGTTGCGCACCGTGAGCGTCACCTCTTCCAGGTTGAGGTGCTGCAGGGGCAGGTTGCGCCACGCGCTGCGCGGCAGGTAGCGGCCGTTGGCGTTGAAGCGCACCTGGGACTGGCGCGCGGGCACGGAGAAGCCGCGCGACCAGGCGCCCATGAGCGTGCCGCCGCCCACGGAGAGCGTTCCCTCCGCGATGGAGAGCGTGTGCGGGCCGCGCTTGAAGTCACCGAAGATGCGGAAGCCGCGCCGCGACGGGGCCACGGTGAACTTCACCTTCGGCTTGAAGCGGATGGCTTCCTGGGCCACCGCGTCGCTCAGCGAGCAGCCCTTGTTGTCGTCGTTGTAGTAGTACGAGTCCCACTGCTCGTCGGTGGGGCTCGCCGGGGCGTCCGCCGCCACGTCGCGGCAGCTCACCTCGTAGAAGTGGCCGTTGGAGCCCTCCTGGAGGCTCACGTAGGTGATGTCCAGGCGCTTGCCGCCGTTCAGCAGGAGGGTGCCCGTGGCCGCGGGCGCCTGCACGGTGGAGGCTCCCCCCGCCGCCGTCAGCCCCTCGCGCAGCGCGAACTGCACCGTCGCGCCGGGCTTGAGCTTCGGGTGGGTGAGCGCCACGGACAGCGAGTTGCGCGTGTCCGCGCGGGTGCTCCACTTCACGTCGCTGATGACGGCGTCACCCACGCGGAAGCTGGTGCGGGAGCGCACTGCGGCCAGGTCCACCGGGCCGGAGAAGTCCACGTTCGCCTCCACGCGGTTCTTCAGCAGGTCCATGCGCGTGGGGTAGATCTGGGCGAACTTGAAGGCGTAGGTCGTGAAGTTGTAGCGCCACTCGCGCGCGGACGAAGGCTTGATGATGCCCGCGTCGGTGTTCACCGCGTCCACGGACACCGTGTACGTCGTGCCGGCGGCGAAACCCGTGGACGGAGTGAAGAGCAGCGACGAGGGGCCCGTCCACCGCAGGCTGCCCCCGACCTCCGGAGACACCGTGACGATGCTGCCGTCGACGCTCTCGTAGCGCGGGCGCACCGGCAGCGCGAACTCGATGACCACGCCCGTGGGCACGGCGTTCTCGCTGGCCAGCTCGTGGATGACGGGCGTGAGCTTCGCGGCCTGCACCGGAGCTGGGGTGGACGGGGACGTCGCGCTGGCGGCGGGCGCCTCGGTGGACGCGGGGGTGGCGGGCGGCGTCTTCGCGGGCTCTTGCTTGCAGCCAGCGGCGAGCGCGCCCACGAGCAACGCCGGCAAGAGCCAGCGGGCACGGGGAGCGCGCGCGGCCTTCGGCGGGACTGCGGACTGCGGGGACATGTTTCCTCCAGGAGGTGGCGGCGGAACCGATTTCATGCCGCGTGCCGCGCGTGGGGCTCTCGGAGGCGCACGGGAAGTGCGGCCCGGCGACCACGTGCCGGCGCTCCCCCATGCGCGTCCGCGGGCCCACAGGGTGTCCAGGCAGCCACACTCGCGGGTGGCCTCCGGACGCGCGGGACGCGGGATTTCGCGGTGCAGACTGGCGGTGAGACACCTCGGCGGTCAACTGGGGTCCCTGCCCGCCGGGACAAGCCCGGCACTCAATGAGGCCTCTGCCCGCCGGGACAAGCCCGGCGCTCAATGAGGCCTCTGCCCGCCGGGACAAGCCCGGCGCTCAATGAGGCCTCTGCCCGCCGGGACAAGCCCGGCGGTCAACTGGGGTCCCTGCATGGCGCATGGGGCGGTAGGGTGCGCGGCCATGGTGCTGCCCGTCCGATTCGTCCTCATGCGCCCGCGCAACGCGGAGAACCTGGGCGCCGCCGCCCGCGCCCTGAAGAACTGCGGCCTGTCCGACTGGGCCTGGGTGACGCCGGAGGTGGAGGACCTGGGCCCCGCCCACCGGCTCGCGGTGCACGCGGAGGACGTGCTGGGTGGGGTGAAGCGGCCGGACACGCTGGACGCGGCGGTGTCCGACTGCGTCTGGGTGGTGGGCACCAGCTCCCGCAAGGTTGAGGGCAAACGCCGCCTGTCGCCCCGGGCCGTGGGGGAGGAGCTGGTGGCGAGAGCGCAGCAGGGCCCGGTGGCGCTCGTCTTCGGGGATGAGCGCAGCGGCCTCACCAACGCGGAGGTGGAGCGCTGCCACGATCTGTCCGCGGTGCCCACCGCGCCGGAGCAGCCCTCCATCAACCTGGCGCAGGCGGTGCTGCTCTACGCCTACGAGGTCCGCATGGCGCACCTGGCGGACACCGCCCCGCCGCCGGGTCCCCTGCCCCTGGCCGCCACGGACGCGGAGCTGGCCCGCGTGGAGGCGACGCTAGAGGCGCTCCTGAGCACTGGCGGCTTCCTCGTGGACGAAAAGCCCGGGCGCACGGCGGTCCGAGACCTGGTCGCGCCCCTGCGCCGCTCCCGCCTCACGCGCAACGAGGCCCGGCTCTGGCTGGCCGCGCTGCACACCGTTCGCAAACACTTCCCGGGCAGGGACGACCCCTGAGCAGGCAGGGGGGCACCCCACCCCGCGCGGCGGGATGCCCGCGCGTCGCTACCTTTCCTGGAACGACCGAAGCCTCACGGAAAGGAGCACCGCGTGAACCACATGCCCTACGAGTCGATGATCGTGGGAGGCACCGAGCCCGGCCCTGGCCGTCAGGCGC
Source organism: Corallococcus sp. AB032C (assembly GCF_003668935.1). Classification (NCBI taxonomy): domain Bacteria; kingdom Pseudomonadati; phylum Myxococcota; class Myxococcia; order Myxococcales; family Myxococcaceae; genus Corallococcus; species Corallococcus sp. AB032C. The sequence goes on from NZ_RAWP01000086.1 coordinate 44,327, forward strand.
CAGCCCACGAAGAGGTCTTCGAGGAACCCGGCCGCACGCCCGGGACGGCGGAGGACGGGGGGCTGGAGGAGGAGTCCCACCGCATGGCGGACGGCGACGAGCCGGGCCCGACGCCGGGCTCCGCCGAGGGCGATGACCCCGACGAACCCGTCCGCCACTAACTGAAGGACACGCCGCCGCCTCAAGCGCGGCTACAGTGCCGCGCCCATGCCTCGCAAGCCCGAACGGCCCCCCAAGTCCCCGCCC
>NZ_RAWP01000087.1:0-43898 GCF_003668935.1 Corallococcus sp. AB032C
CGGCGGCCCCGGTCGCCCGCGCCACGCCGCCCCCCGTCGCGCCCCCGCAGGCTCCGGCGGCGGTCCGGCCCGCGTCGGGTCAGGTGCCCGCGGTGCCTCCCGCGAAGCCCGCGTCGGGCCAGGTTCCTTCGGTGGCTCCGGCTGTGGGCGGCGTTCCGCCCGTGGCTCCGGCGACGGCTCGGCCCGCGTCGGGTCAGGTTCCTTCCGTGGCTCCCGCGGCGGCTCGGCCTGCGTCAGGTCAGGTTCCTTCGGTGGCTCCGGCTGTGGGCAGCGTTCCGCCCATGGCTCCGGCGACGGCTCGGCCCGCATCGGGACAGGTGCCTTCAGTGGCGCCTGCCGTGGGCAGCGTTCCGCCCGTGGCCCCCGCGACGGCTCGGCCCGCGTCGGGACAGGTGCCATCAGTGGCGCCTGCCGTGGGCGGCGTTCCGCCCGTGGTTCCGGCGACGGCTCGGCCCGCATCGTCCAGTGGGGTTCCGTCCGTTTCTCCCTCGGGAGGAGCGCCCACGACGGGGGCGCCTCCGCGTCCCACTCCCGCGGGCCTCGCGCCCATGGGGGCCGCTCCTCGTGGGACACCGCCGGGCATTGCCCCTGTGGGTGCCCCGGCCACGGCACGGCCCACGGTGTCGGGGGTTCCGTCTGTTGGCGCCGCGTCCGTGCCGCCGGTGACGACCGCGCAGACCCGGCCCACCGCGACCGCGATTCCGGCCGTGGGCGCGGTGACCCCGCCTCAGGCTCCGGCGACTCCCGCCACGCCTCGCGCGACCGTGACCGCGATTCCGGCCGTGGGCGCGGTGACTGCTCCGCAGGCTCCGGCAACTCCCGTCGGTGCTCGCCCCACTGTCAGCGCGATTCCGGCCGTGGGCGCAGTGACTCCGCCCCAGGCGCCCGCCACAGCCCGGCCCACCACCACGACGCCGGCCGTGGGCGCGGTGACGCCTCCCGTGGCTCCCGCGTCGACGCCTCGCATCGCACCGGTCGTTCCGCCCACCGCGAGCGCTTCGCCCGCGATGCCCCCCGCCATGCCGCCGTCGGTGCCGAGCATCGCGTCCATGCCGACGCCGCCGCCCGTGGCCCCGCCGCGTCCTCCCGCCGCCAGCACGCCTCCGCCGCCGCCCGCCGCCGCAGGGGGCCCTGCCCTCAGCCCGGAGCAGCTCGCGGACCTGGAGTCACGCTGCGCGAAGCTCGACCAGCTGGACTACTTCGAGCTGCTCGGCGTGGCGCGCACCGCCGTCCCCGGCGACATCAAGAAGGCCTTCTACAAAGAGAGCCGCGTCTACCACCCGGACCGCTTCTTCCATCTGGAGTCCAAGGCCCTCAAGGACCAGGTGAACGAGCTCTACAAGCGCGTCACCGAGGCCTATTACGTCCTGCGCGACGACACCAAGCGCAAGAAGTACCTCTCCGACATCGCCGGCCCGGACCGCGCGCAGAAACTGCGCTTCACCGACGCCTCCGAGTCCGAGACCAAGGCCGCCGCGAAGAAGGAGCAGGAAGAGCAGATCGGCACCCACCCCAAGGGCCGTCAGTTCTACACCCAGGCCCAGAAGGACCTGGAGTCCGGCAACCCCTCCGCCGCGGAGCGCAACCTCAAGATGGCGCTCACCTACGAGCCCGCCAACGCCCGCTACAAGGAAGCCCTCGCGGAAGCCCAGAAGCAGACCGCGGACAAGTCCAAGGGCGACTCCTCGTTCAAGATCCGCTAGCGGCCCCCAGGAGCCCACCCCATGGTCATCGACCTCATCCTCCTGGGCATGGTGCTGTTCTTCGGCATCCTCGGCGCCCTCTCCGGCGCTGCCCGGCAGGTGGCCAACTCCGTGGGGCTCGCGGCGGGCTACTTCGTCTCGCGCAAGCTCGCGCCCCTCGTCGGCCCCAAGCTCGCCGTCGCGCTGGGCTCACCGCTGCTCATCGGGACGCTCTTCGGCACGGTGCTCCTCTTCGTCGTCACGTGGCTCACCGTGCGCTACGCCCTGGGCGCGCTGCTCCTGCGCTTCCTCTCCGGCAAGGACTCCGACGAGCGCGGCCTGGACCGCACCCTGGGCTTCGTGCTCGGCGGCGGGAAGATGGCGGCCCTGTTCTGGGTCTGCCTGAGCGCGCTGACGTTCATGGAGCAGCACGTCGTCATCGCCGGCCAGCGCTGGGGCGTGGCCCCCAAGGACTCCGTCGCGTTCGACATGTCCCGCCGCTTCAACCTCTTCGAGCTGACCCAGTTCGCCCCGCTGGAGGACCTGGTCCAGGTGGCCCAGGCCGCGCACGACCCCGCCAAGGCGAAGAAGCTCCAGGAGGATCCGGCCTACAAGGCGCTGCGCAAGGACCCGCGCTTCCAGCTCGCGCTGTCGCACCGGGACCTGCAGGACGCGCTGGAGCGCGGCGACACGCGGGCCCTGTTGCGCAACGACGTGGTGCTCCAGCTCATCCAGGATCCGCAGGCGGCGGCACGGCTGGGCGCCGCCGCCCGGGCCTCCGAGAAGCCAACGCCCGCTAAGCGTTGAGCTCCACGTCGTCCAGCGCCGCGAGCCGCGCCTTCACGAACTCCGCGTCCACCGTCACGTGGCGGTGCTTGCGCTCCGGCGCCTCGAACATGATGTCCGACATCACGTGCTCCAGGATGGAGCGCAGGCCGCGAGCTCCCAGCCCGCGCGACATGGAATAGCGCACCACCTCCCGCAGGCCACTCTCCGGGAACTCCAGCTCAATCTCATCCAGCGCCAGCAGCTCCTTGAACTCGCGGGTGATGGCATCCGGAGGCTCGGTGAGCACGCGCAACAGGTCGGACTCGCCCAGCCGCTCCAGTTGCACCATCACCGGCATGCGGCCCAGGAACTCCGCCATCATCCCGAAGTCCACCAGCTGCTTGGTGGAGATGCGCTTCTCCTTGCGCTTCGCCCCGAGCGCATCCGCGCCAAAGCCCATGGCGCGGCCGCCCTCGTCGCCGAAGTCGTGCAGGTCGCTGAACGTGCCCGCGCAGATGAAGAGGATGTCGCGCGTGTCCACCTGCACGAAGTCACTTTTGTTCCACGCCTGCGTGACATTCATGGGCACGTGCACCTCGCGCCCCTCCAGCAGCTTCAGGAGCGACTGCTGCACGCCCTCACCGCCGATGTCGCGGCTGCCCGCGCCGTTGCGGGCGCCTTGCGTGCGGCGGGCAATCTTGTCCACCTCGTCGATGAAGATGATGCCCCGCTGGGTGTCCTCCACGGAGTGGTTCGCCTTGAAGAGCAGGTCGGACACCATCACCTCCACGTCCTTCCCGTAGTAGCCCGCCTCCGTGTACTCGGTGGCGTCCACGGTGGTGAACGGGACCTGGAGGATCTCCGCCAGGTTGCGCGCGATGTGCGTCTTGCCGCTGCCCGTGGGTCCAATGAGCAGGATGTTGGACTTCTTGATGAGGGACTGCCGGCGCATCCGCCGCGCCTGGATGCGCTTGAGGTGGTTGTGCGCGGCGATGGCCACCGCTCGCTTCACGACGTCCTGGCCGATGACGTACCTATCCAGCCGCTCGAAGATCTCCCGCGGGGTCAGTGGCGCTGCCTCTTCCCTGCGTGCGGACGACTCCATGTACCCTCCCCTTCTCTCCACTCGACCTCCCTGCGCTGCCCAGGTGGAAGGGTAGGAATTGGATGCTGACCGGCCCACCGGGGCTAGAGCCCGGAATGGGGCCCCTGCCCGCCTGCTTGCCCTGGGAACAGGCGGCTATTGAATGGATGGGGCGTTTCCGATAGTCCGGCCCCCCTCCCGTGTTCATGGGAGTTTCCACACCCCCGCCGCGCGCTCCACCGGAGGCACGAAACAACGATGGCCGCTCCCTCCCCTCAGCACCGCTGGACCCTGGCCGATGCTCATGAGCTGTACGGCATCCGCAACTGGGGCTCGCCCTACTTCGGCATCAACGACAAGGGCCACGTGTGCGTCCACCCGGACGGGCCCGCCGCTCCGAGCATGGACCTCAAGGAGCTGGTGGACGAGGTCCGTCGCCGGGGCATCGGTCTGCCGCTGCTCCTGCGCTTCACGGACGTGCTGCGCCACCGCGTGGTGCACCTGAACAACGCGTTCAAGAAGGCCATCGCGGATCAGGGCTACAAGGGCCTGTACCGGGGCGTGTACCCCATCAAGGTGAACCAGCACCGCTACGTGGTGGAGACCATCATCGAGGCGGGCAAGGAGTACACCTACGGCCTGGAGGCCGGCAGCAAGCCGGAGCTGCTCGCCGTGATGGCGCTGCTGGACAGCGAAGACGCGCTCGTCATCTGCAACGGCTACAAGGACGAGGAGTACATCGAGACGGCGCTCTTCTACTCGCGCCTGGGCCGCAACGTCATCCTGGTGGTGGAGAAGCCCAGCGAGCTGCCCCTCATCGCGGAGGTGGCGCGCCGCACCGGCATCACCCCCCGGCTGGGCATGCGCGTAAAGCTGTCCACGCGCGGCGCCGGCAAGTGGGAGGCGTCCGGCGGTGACCGGTCCAAGTTCGGCCTGTCCTCGTCGGAGCTGATGAACTGCATCAGCTTCATGAAGGACGCGGGCCTGCTGTCCTCCTTCGAGCTGCTTCACTTCCACCTGGGAAGCCAGATCTCCAACATCCGCAACGTGAAGAACGCGCTGCGCGAGGTGGGCTGCTTCTACGTGGAGGTGGCCCGCCAGGGCGCGCCGCTGAAGTACCTGGACGTGGGCGGCGGACTGGGCGTGGACTACGACGGCTCCCAGACGAACTTCGCCTCCTCCATGAACTACACGACGGAGGAGTACGCCAACGACGTCGTCTTCGGCGTGATGGAGGCCTGCGACCGCGCGGGCGTGCCGCACCCCACGCTCGTCTCCGAGTCCGGCCGCGCCGTCGTGGCACACCACGCGGTGCTGGTGGTGGACGTGCTGGGCACCAGCGAGTTCGACCCGTCCCAGACGCCCGACAAGGTGGACGACAAGGCGCCCTCCGTGGTGCGCAACCTCTATTCGACGTTCCGCGAGGTCACGAACAAGAACGTCATCGAGGCCTTCCACGACGCGCAGGACGCCAAGGAGGAGAGCCTCCAGCTGTTCTCCCTGGGCCACCTGTCGCTGGAGCAGCGCGTGGCGGCGGAGAACCTCTACTGGGCCATCTGCCACAAGATTCTGCGCGTGGCGCGCGAGGCCGGGGAGATTCCGGAGGAGCTGGAGGCGCTGGAGAAGCAGCTGTCGGACACGTACTTCTGCAACTTCTCCGTGTTCCAGTCGCTGCCGGACTCGTGGGCCATTGATCAGCTCTTCCCGATGATGCCCATCCACCGTCTGGCGGAGAAGCCGACCCGGCGGGCGACGCTGGCGGACATCACCTGCGACTCGGACGGGAAGATCGAGCACTTCATCGACAAGCGCGAGGTGAAGGACGCGCTGGAGCTGCACGCGCTCAACAGCGACGACTACTACCTGGGCATCTTCCTGGTCGGCGCGTACCAGGAGATCCTGGGCGACCTGCACAACCTCTTCGGAGACACGCACACGGTGCAGGTGTCGCTGGCTCCGGGCGGCGGCTACCTCATCGACCACGTCGTCGCCGGGGACACCGTGACGGAAGTGCTCAACTACGTGAGCTACAACAAGGACGACCTCGTCGCGAAGCTGCGCAAGTTCACGGAGCTGGCGCTGCGCCAGGGGCGCATCACCCTGGACGAGTCCCGCAACCTGCTGCGCGTCTACGAGGACGGCCTGTCCGGCTACACGTACCTGGAGCGGGAGGTGGACGCGACGTTCACCTCCGCCAGCCAGCTGCGCCTGCTGCCCGGCCCCGAGAACGGGGCGCGCACGCCCGTGACGCCCTCGGGGACCTGAAGTCCCTGACGGCTCAAGCCTCCGTCGGGACCGGTGCCTGTTCGCCGGTCTCGACGGATGTGTCGCTGAACGCGGTCTCCGTCGCGCGAAGGCGCAGCGTCTGGAGCGTCTCCAGCTGCCCGTCGGCCCGCTCGGCGAGGAAGGCGAAGTCGAACCGCGCCAGACGCGGCTCCTTCGCGGCCACCTTCGCCAGGCTCCTCCACATGGACACGCGTCCGTGGGAGCCCACGCACAGGCCTTCCAGCTCCACCAGCCGGCTCAACGGTGAGTAGCGCAGCCAGGAGCCGTTGAGCTTCAGGCGCGACAGCTTCTCCGTCAGCCACGCGCCGCCCACCTTCAGCGGGTCCACGCGCGCCTCCACCGCGGACATCACCGACAGCAGCGTGGCGCGGTCCTGCTCCAGCAGCGGAATCAGCGTGGCCAGGTACTGGCCCACCGGGTTGCTGCGGTTCTCGCGCTCCGTCCGCTTCGCGAGCTCCAACCCCACGGTGGAGCCCAGCAGGTGGTCGTTGAGGTAGATGCCCAGTCGCTTCAGGTTCATGTACCCAGGAGAGTGGGCACGACGACCGCCTGCCGCATGCGGGGCTCGGAGGGCGGGCAGCCGACCGAGCCCCTTCACGACTGCTTCAGTCCGGGTAGCCGAACGACGCCGTGACCTTCACGTCCGGGTGGAGGCTGCGCGCCACGGGACACTCGTGGGCGATCTTCTCCAGCAGGGTGCGCTGCTCCGGCACGAGGCCGGCCGGCATCAGGATGGAGATCACCAGCTCGCCAATCTTGCGCGGCGGAGGGGTCATCCGCTTCTCCACCGTCGCGCGCACCTCGCCCAGGGTGAAGCCCTCCTTGCCGGCCACCAGGTGCATGGTCGTCACGACACAGGACGCCAGCGCCGTGGCCACCAGGTCCGTGGGGGAGAAGCTGCCGCCGGTGCCGCCGTTGTCCTTCGGCGCCTCCGTGGGCAACGTCGCGCCAGACGGGCCGTGCGTCACCTGCGTCTTCAGCTGGGGAGCACTCACCAGGGACATCACCACACCCGTCGCGGGCTGCTGACTCATCACCGTCTCCTTGGGACTTGAAGCCTGGGTTGGAAGAACTGCGCTCTAACGCACGAAGCTGTCGTGGGCCTTCGCGTCCTTCTTGGAGGAGGGCGCGGCTTCCTCGACGCTCCAGTCCAGCGTCTTCATCAGCGACTTGCTGCGCTTCTTGACGTCCGCGTCCAGGAACTTCACCGCGTCGTCCATCTTGTCCATCAGGCGCATGGGCTTGCGCTTGTTCTTGGGCTCGCTGAACAGTGCGTGCGTGAGCCAGGGGAACACCGCCGTCACGTCGCAGTGCACGTACATGGAGCCCGTCTCCACCGCCTCCACGGACACCTTGCCCCAGGTGTGGCCCTCACCGGCCGGGCAGCTGGACAGCGCGCCGTTGTCCACCGGGTCCACGCAGAACTGCACGTCGATGTCGAAGCCCGACGTGGGGACGTTGAGAATCTGGTCGAGCAGCGGCTCGCCCTGGAGCGTGTAGTTCTTGGGCACGCCGCCGCCCAAAATCCAGATGGCCAGCTTCCCGCTGCCGTTGTGGCGGCAGTAGTGCTGCATGGCGGCCATGGAATAGACGTCGTCGTTGATGTCGAGCTCGAACTTGAACTCGTCACCCAAGAGGCGCTTCAGCTTCACGACGTTGAGGAAGATGGAGCCGTCCTGCACCGCGCCCACCCAGATGGGCACGCCGTGCTTGTAGCAGGTGGACAACAGCGACGGCTGCTTCACGCCCAGCTGCTTCTCGATGCCGTAAATGGCCTTGCCCAGGAGGTAGTGGAACTCCGGGGTGGTCATCTTCCGCTGGAACTGCGGCTGCCGGAGGATGGCGGAGAAGAGGCGGTCGGTGTCGAGCAGCGCCTCCTCCCAGAAGCCCAGGTCGTAGATGCGGATGATGCGCGCCAGGCGGTACTGGAGGTCGCCCGCGTTGGGGTTCACCTCGCGGATGCCGTGGCCGATGATGCGGTGGGCGTCGTGGTAGAGGTTGGCGCCCGTGGTGGTGATGGCGGAGATGATGCCCTTCTCCACCAGCGGGATGAGGCAGGACTGGTGCAGGCCCGCGGGCGTCATGGCACCCGACAGCGTGAGGAAGATGGACGCGTCCTGCTGCACGGACTGCTGCATCAGCTCGAACGCGGTGCGCTCCTGGCGGCCCACGTAGGCGCTGAACGCGTGCGCGAGCAGCTCCGCCGGCTTCTCCTTGCCGGTGATGGGGCGCGGATCCGCCTTGCGCGCGTTCGCGTAGGCGGCGCGAAGGGTGGACTTCTTCGGGGTCGGGGTCGTCTTGGCCATGGCGCGGCGATCTAGCACCGCCGGCCTGCCAAGGGGAGGCCCGGCTCCAGCCCCGCCCTCCCCTGGGGCCGCCACCGGACAGGAACAAACCCCTCGCCGTGCGGATTCACACAGGGCCCGCTCTTCCGGCCCCTTCCCATGGGGACATGGCGTAAGAGTGCCCGCCTCGCCGCCCTCCGGAGGGTTCCACCGCCGTGATTGACCTGCATTCGCACACCACCGCCAGTGACGGCCAGTACCCGCCCTCGGAGCTGGTGGCGAGAGCCGCCGCCGCGGGCGTCACCGTCCTGGCCGTGACGGACCACGACACGGTGGCGGGGCTCCATGAAGCCCGGCAGGCCGCCGCGACGCATGGTGTCGAGCTGGTGCCCGGCATCGAGCTGTCCGCCTTCGTCTACGGCAAGGAGGCCCACATCCTGGGCCACTTCCTGCGCCCGGAGGACCCGGACCTCGCGCGCTTCGCGGACCGGCTGCGCGACGAGCGCACCCATCGCATGGAGGCCATGGTGGCCCGCCTGCGGGAGCTGGGCTTCCCGGTGCGCATGGAGCAGGTGCGCAAGGTGGCCGGGGACGCGCAGCTGGGGCGGCCCCACCTGGCGCGGGTGCTGGTGGATCAAGGCTGGTGCATCGACGTGAAGGCCGCGTTCGACCGCTTCCTGGGCACGGGCCGCGCGGCGTGGGTGGAGCGCTTCAAGCTGGACGGCGCGGAGGCCATCCGGCTCATCCGCAACGCGGGCGGCACCGCGACGCTGGCCCACCCCAGCTCCTCCAAGATGGAGCGCTCGGAGATTCACGCGCTGGCGAAGGCGGGCCTCTCCGGCCTGGAGATCCTCAGCGCGGACCACAACCCCTCGGTGCGTCAGAAGTACCTGGCGCTCGCGGCGGAGTCCGACCTGGTGCCCACCTTCGGCAGCGACTTCCACGGCGAGGCGGTGGCGCCCGACCACCGCCTGGGCGTCGCGGCCATGTCCCCGGAGCTGTTCCAGAAGCTGCGCGCCCGCGCGCCTTCGTCCCGGCCCGTCTGATCAGGACCGGGGCTGGGCCTTGAAGCGGCTCGTCACCGCGGTGAGGCCTTCGGCCACGGCCTGGAGGTCCTGGGCGATGCGCGTGGTGCGGCCGGTGGCATCCACACCCTGCTTCACCAGGTCCGCCACGTTGCGTGCGCCCTGCACCGCCTGCTCGCTGGACTGACGCTGCTGGCGGGTGGCGATGGTGATCTGCCGCGCCGCTTCGCTGGTGCCACGCGCCAGCTCCACGATGCGCAGGAAGACGGCGGAGGCCTGCTCGGCCACCTCCACGCCCCGGTCGCTCGTCGCCATGCCCACGCGGGCCTTGGATGCGGCCTCCTCACCGGAGTCCTGCACCTTCTCCACGATGCGAGCGATGTCGCGCGCGGACACGGACACGTTCTCCGCCAGCTTGCGCATCTCCGCGGCCACCAGCGAGAAGCCCCGGCCCACGTCGCCCGCCTTGGTGCCCTCCAGCGCCGCGTTGAGCGCCAGCAGGTCGCTGCGCTCCGCCACCTGGTTGATGACCTGGGCAATCTTGGAGACCTGCTGCAGGTCCTTGTTCAGCCCCACGATGGCGTCCGCCACGCCCTTGGACTCCGTGCGGATGTCGTTGATGCCGCCCACCACCTGGGCCACCACCGCCATCGCCTCCGCCACCGCGTCATGGGTGCGCCGCGCGCTGGACTCCACCACCTCCGTGGACGAGGAGATCTGCTCAGCGGTGCGGGAGAGCTCCTCGAACGTGGCGGCGATCTGCTGCGCGTACGCGGCCTGCTGGCTGATGACGTGCTCCTGATCCGCGGAGGCCCCCATCAACCCGCGTGACGCGCTGGACAGCTGCTCGGTGCGCGTGACGAGCTCCATCACCGTGGAGCGCAGCGTGCTCAGCATCTCGTTGAAGGAGGTGGCCATCTGCCGCACCTCGCCAGCGGCGGACACGTCCAGCTCGCCGCGGAACACGTCGCCCCGGGCCACCTCACGCGCCACCTGCGTGACGCGCGACACGGGGTCCGCGATGGCACGGCTGATGATGACGGCGAGCCCCAGGCCCAGCACCGCGGCGCCCAGGTAGCCCATGAGCGAGTAGCCCTCCGTCGCCGCCAGCGCCGCCTTCACCTCGTGGGTGCCGAAGCCCGCCCGGTACACGCGGCCATCGCTCTCGCAGCGCACCACGACCTGATCCGAATCCGTCAGCCGCGCCACCGTGCACGCACCCGGCTTGAGCTCCTTCGGCTCGGGGGGCCCTTCCGGCACCTGGCCGCGCACGGCCACCACCGTGCCGTCCGCGCGGGTCAGCTCCTGGAACGTCAGCGTGAAGCCGCCGGACTCCACCTGGTTGAAGACCTCGTCGCGCCGCGCGCGGGCGTCCGGCGCGCTCTCCGGCAGCGCGAGCGAGGGGTGCCGCACCACCAGCGTCCCCAGCGTCACGGCCCTGCCGGCGAGCACTTCCAGGCCCGCCGCCTTCTGCCGCGCGGGGAAGTACACCCCGGTGAAGAACATCACCGCGAGGCACGGAAGCAGCACCGCGATCGCCACCTGCATCCGCAAGGTCAGCCGGCCCCACATGTCGACGACTCCCCAGGCGATGAAGGCAAGAAGGACAGCCCACTGACGCTAGGCGTGGGCTCCCCACAGCGTCAAACCGACCCCGGTCCAGGCCTGGGAGTGGCAGGGCGGGCACGGGCGCCCGCTGATCCACCGCCCGTCCGGGAGCAGGCGTCCGGGCAGCTCGGTTTCGGCCGTCTTCTCAAGGGGTTGGCGGGCCCGGCGCGGGGGGTGTTTCCCTTTGACACGACGCCAGCGGTGTCGTTAGGGTCCGCGCCCGATGACAACACCCCTCGCCCCGTACCTGCCGATGGCGGTGGTGCTCCTGCTGGCTGGTGTCATGGGGATGATCATCCCCCAGATCACCTCCCGGCTGGGCCCCAAGCGCCCGAGCAGCACCAAGTCGGCCCCCTTCGAAGCAGGCTCCGAGTCGAGCGGTCCCGCTCGCCAGCGCTTCGCCGTGAAGTTCTACGTCATCGCGCTGCTCTTCATCGTGTTCGACGTCGAAGCGGTGTTCCTGTACCCCTGGGCGGTGAACTTCCAGGCGCTCGGCTGGTTCGGCTACGTGGAGATGCTGGTTTTCGCGTCGACCCTGGTCGTGGGCCTTATCTACGTCTGGAAGAAGGGCGCTCTCGACTGGGAGAGCTGAGACACCACCATGGCTGACACCGACATCGCGCCGATCATGACCACCCGCCGGGACGAAGCCATGGGCTTCTTCCAGAAGCTGGTGTCCAAGGGCCTGGGCTGGGCCCGCAAGTACTCGCTGTTCACCTACCCGTACGCCACCGCGTGCTGCGGCATGGAGTACATGTCCGTGGCCGCCAGCCGCCACGACATCTCGCGCTTCGGCGCGGAGTTCCCGCGCTTCTCGCCGCGCCAGGCGGACCTGCTGATGGTGGTGGGCACCATCAACCTGAAGCAGGCCCCCATCCTCAAGCGCGTCTACGAGCAGATGACCGAGCCCAAGTGGGTCGTGTCCTTCGGCGTGTGCGCGTCCTCCGGCGGCTTCTACGACAACTACGCGGTGCTCCAGGGCATCGACCGCATCATCCCGGTGGACGTCTACATCCCCGGCTGCCCGCCGCGTCCGGAGCAGGTGCTGGACGGTCTGATGCTGCTGCAGGACAAGATCGGCAACCAGGTGCACCGGCTGCGCGACCCCGGCGAGCCCAACGAGACCGCGGCGCACCACGCCCGCATGCTCGCCGCCGGCAAGTAGTCACACCGCTCTCGCTCCACCCCACGGGCCCCGCGCCGCCTCTCACGAAGAGGCAGGTGACGGGGCCCGAGGCGTTTTGGGGGCCTACCAGCGGTGGTACGCGGGGTGGCCTTCCTTCACGGCGACGAAGGTGCCCCGGCAGGTGGCCGTCACCTTGCCGTTCTCGCCGGTGAGGGTGCCCTCCACGACGACGCGGTCGCCCTCGATGGACACGGGCTTCGCGGACAGGTGCACGGGGCCCATGGGCGTGGGGCGCTTGAGCACGATGGCGTAGTCGGCGGTGACGGTGCACGGCGGGGTGGCCGCGCCCTGCGCCTTCATCAGGTGGTACGCCGCCGTCCAGTTGCAGTGGCAGTCCAGCAGCGCGCCGATGATGCCGCCGTTGAGCACGCCCGGGAACGCCTGGTGGTGCTCCTCCGGAGTCCAGTCCGCGACGACGAGGTCACCCTCCACGCGGCTGCGGATGCGCAGCCCCTTGGGGTTGGCCGGGCCACACCCGAAGCAGGCGTTGTGGGGGGCGTACGTTTCCTGGAGGCCGCGAGTCGTTTCGGTCGTCGACATGGCCGGCGACTCTACGTGAGGCGGACTCCGGCGCGCGCTCCGTCGCGTCGTCCAGCCAGTCCGCCAGCGCGCGCGCGTCCGCCCCTTCACAGTCCCCCATGCAGGTGCGGCGCACGCTGCCATCCGCCTGCGGCCGGTCCACCACCCAGCGCTGTCCGTCGAAGGCGCCGGTGTCCTTCTCACGCAGCACCGCCGTGCCCGCGTCGTCGCCCATCTCCACCACGCCGTCCGGGCGCAGGCGGTACGCGTCGAAGGTGCGCGGCGCGCCGGGCCAGTGGCCCGGGTCGAACACCTCCGGGCTCACGTGCGTGTAGCCCGTCTCCGCGTACAGCGGCGTGAGCGGACGCGCCTCGCCACGCAACAGCGGCCCGAGCGACGCCCCGTCAGACTCCGGCAGCGCGGACAGGCCGGACAGCTCCAGCAGCGTGGGGCCCACGTCCACCAACCGCGCCAGCGCGTCCACCTGCGCGGGGCCAGCGCCACGGCCGCCAGGCATCTTCACCGCGAGCAGGATGCGGTTCTCCTCGTCGCCCAGCCGGGCGCCGTGCACGGACGTCGCGCCCGCCAGGTCCGGCCGGTCCGCGTGGAAGCTCTCGCCGTGGTCGGACATCAGCACGATGAGCGCGTCGTCGTAGCGCCCGGAGGCCCGCAGCGCGTCCAGCAGCGTCCCCACCTGCGCGTCCGCCTGCGCGAGCAGCTCGTCGTAGAGCCCCTCCGCGCCCGCGCGGTTCCACGCCCCCTTCGCTCCCGGGCTCACCGGCGCGAAGTGCATGCGCAGCCGGCGCTCCAGCGGCTCGGAGGAGGACACATAGCGGCGATAGAACGGGTACACCGGGTCGCCCGGGAAGTGCGCCGCCGTGGCGTGGAAGGCGAAGAGCAGCGGCCCCTCCCCTGCTTCCGCCACGAGCCCGTCCGACAGCCGCCGGGCATAGCCCATGGGGTCGTGGATGCCGGCCAGCGCGCGGTTGTCGATGAACTCGGGCACCCACTCGGCGCCGGCCGGGTTGTCCGCGAACAGGCCCAGCGCCCGGTAGCGCAGCTTCTCCAGCGCGAAGTTGATCGCGCCGCGCGGAGGCTGCCAGCGCGTGGCGAAGCCGGAGGCCGGCCCTTCGAAGTGGAAGCGCGAGCAGTCCGTGGCGAACACCGTGCGCCATCCGGCGTCCGTGAAGCGCTGCGCGAAGGTGGGCGCCAGCACGAGCCGCGCGTCGGGCGTCAGCGGGTAGCGCACGCCCGTGCGGTACGGCCAGCGCGCGGTGAGCAGCGAACGCCACGCGGGCTCCGTCTGCGCCACCGGAGTGTAGGCCTGGGTGAAGAGCGTGGCGTCCTGGAGGAAGCGCTCGACCTGGGGCGCGACACCATGCCCCGTCGCGCCCAGCCGGTCCGGCCGGAACGCGTCGATGCCGATGAGCACCACCAGCGGCTGCCGGACGGAGGGCACCACCCGGCGCACCGTCACCGCCACCGCCAGCACCACGACGACGCCCGCCACCACCGCCCACGCGGCGCGCTCCGCCCGGAGGGCCGCCGGACCACCAGTGGCCGCGAACCGCCGCAGCCCCCGGGCGCCGCGCCACGCCAGCACGGCCAGATGGACCGCCACCCACGCCCCGGCCGCCGAGCGCGCCTGCCACGGCTCTCCGTGATCCACCAGCCACGCCAGCACCGGCCGCACCGCCGGCAGGTCGTCGAAGAGGGCGGGCCGCGCGAGCGCCCGGTCCCAGGCCCAGAACAGCAGCAGCCCCACCCAGTGCGGCACCATCAACGCCAGCGACGCCCACCCACCCCGCCGCGTCCAGGCGGAGGTCAGCACCGCCGCGCCAAGCCCCAGCAGGCCGCCCGCCACCATGTACACGGCGACCACGCGCAGGATGACGCCGGGCAGCAACGGCCGGACCGCCGCCGCCAGCGCCGCGTAGGGGCCATCCAACGGGATGTCCACGCCCACCACGCCCGCCTTGAGCAGCCAGACGGTCTCGGCGGCGAAGAGCAGCAGCCCCAACAGGGAGCCAAGGGCCAGGCGCCCCGAGGCGGCACGGAGGAAGGAGGCGACGGTCCGCACGGACATGCCTCCAGCCTCTACCCCGTCCGGGCATTTCCATGCCAACTCTGTGTTCTTCCGGGCTTTCAGGGAGCACCTGATGTGCATGTCACACACTGTCGGTGCAAGATGGCGCCTTCACTGTTCCTGACCGCCGCTTCCCTCGGTCCGGGGGGGCCACTCCCATGTCATCCAGCGCCACGCCCAGCGACAGCCTGCAGGAGTCCGTCCGGCGCGCGCTCGACATGGAACGGCAGTCCAATGGACGGCACCTGGCGTGGGTCCGGCTGGGCGCGGTGGGCGTGCTCTTCTCCATGGCCGTGTACCTGGGCCGAGTGCGCGAGCTGCACGACTGGGACGTCTATCTGGCGCCCTTCGCGCTGTACCTCGTGTGCACCACCCTCGTGGCGGTGGCGGTGACGGCCTCCGCGCGCATCGCCCGCTGGGCGTCACTGTCCGTCGCGTTCGTGGACGTACCCGCCGTGTACTGGCTGCAGCACCTGGCGCTGCCGGTGTCGCCCTCACCGGGCGGCGTGGCCGGCTTCACGCTGGGCATCTTCGCGGCGCTGGTGCTGCTGTCCGCGCTGAGCCTGAGGCGGCCCGTCACCCTGCTCGTCACGGTCATCGCCATCCTCGCGGAGGTGGAGCTCCAGCGGCAGGCCTCCATCGGCGGAGGCGCGCAGGTGGCCGGCGCGGTGATGCTGGCCATGACGGCCGCGGGTGCATCCCGACTCCTCCAGCGCATCCGCTTCCTGTCCGCCGCGGTCACCCAGGAGGAGCTCCAGCGCGCCCGCCTGGGCCGCTACTTCTCCCCCGCCGTCGCTGAACGCCTCCAGGACCGGGACTCCCCCGCCCCGGAGCTGCGCGAGGTGTCCGTCCTCTTCGCGGACGTGCGCGACTTCACCGCCATGAGCGAACGGCTGCCGCCCGAGCAGGTGGTCACCATCCTCAACGAGTACTACGGCCGCATGGTGGAGGTGGTGTTCCGCCACGGTGGCACGCTCGACAAGTTCATCGGGGACGCACTGATGGTGTACTTCGGCGCCCCGCTACCGGACGCCCACCACGCCCGCAGCGCCACCCGGTGCGCGCTGGACATGGTGCGCGAGCTGGAGGCCGTCAACGCCGAGCGCGCCGCCCGGGGAGAACCCGGCCTGCGCATGGGCGTGGGCGTGCACACAGGGCCGGTGGTGCTGGGCAACATTGGCTCGCCGTTCCGGCGCCTGGAGTACACGGCCATCGGCGACACGGTGAACCTGGCCAACCGCATCGAGCGGCTGACCAAGGGCTTCGCGGTGCCGGTGCTCGTCTCCCAGGCGACCCGCGAGCAGGCGGGTGACGCCTTTCGCTGGTCCCCCGCCCCCACCGCGCTCGTCCCTGGCAAGAGCCAGCCGGTGGTGACCTTCATCCCAGAGCCCACCGAGGGTGCCCCGGTGCTGGGTCCGGACGTGGCCGCCTGAGCCCTTCCGCCCCCGTGCCCAGGCAGGCAGGGGGTGGATCGCGACGCGGGCTGCTGGACCACCTAAGTGGCCTACACGGTTGAGGGTTTACGTTGACGCCTCACGCGAACGGTCCTTATAAAGCCGCGGTTTCCTCTGTCGTAGATCGAGGCCCCCCTTGAGCATTTTCGCGTTGGACCGGGTCGCCGCCCAGTTCCCCGAGGCGGTCGCGGAACGCTATGTCGACCGCGCTGGTGGACCCTGGGCCGTCATTCATGCCGAGTGGCTTCCGAAGGTCGCCACCTTCCTGAAGATGGACCCCGAGCTGGACTTCAAGCTGTTCGGCTCCGCGGACGCCGTGGATCGCCTGCACCTGGCGGAGAGTGATCCGCGCTTCGAGGTCGTCTACTTCCTCTATTCGCTCAAGCGGAAGGAGCACGTGCGCCTGAAGGTGCGCGTGACCGAGACCCGCCCGGAGCTGCCCTCCCTCACGCCGCTGTACCGCGGCGCCAACTGGTGGGAGCGGCTGGTGTTCGACTTCTACGGCATCCGCTTCACGGACCACCCGGACCTGCGCCGCATCCTCCTGTACGACGAGTTCCAGGGTCATCCCCTGCGCAAGGACTACGCGCTGCGCGACCGCCAGCCGCTGATCCCCGAGCGCCCCATCAAGGACATCTTCCGCGGCCCCGGCACCAGCGGCGTCGCCTGATCGAGACCTCACCATGTCCGACAGCCACAACACCGACGCGCAGAAGCCGCACAACCCCGACACCGATGGGTTCGCCCACGAGGAGTCGGATCTGGAGTCGCATTTCCAGACGAAGAACATGGTCATCAACATGGGCCCCTCCCACCCGGCCACGCACGGCACCGTGCGGCTGAAGGTGGAGCTCGAGGGTGAGACCATCGTCAAGATCGACCCGGAGATCGGCTTCCTCCACCGCGGCTTCCAGAAGAGCTGCGAGAACGTCACCTGGACGCAGTGCCTGCCGTACACGGACCGGCTCAACTACCTGTCCGCGATGATGAACAACTTCGGGTTCCTCAACGCCGTGGAGAAGCTCATCGGCCTGGAGATCCCCGAGCGCGCCCAGTACATCCGCGTCATCGGCAGCGAGTTGCACCGGCTCACCGACCACCTGACGTGCGTGGGCGCCACCGGCCTGGAGATGGGCGGCTTCGCGCCGTTCCTCTACGGCATGGAGGCCCGCGAGCTCATCCAGGACCGCGTCACGGAGCTCACCGGCGCGCGCCTCACCACCAGCTTCGGCCGCGTGGGCGGTATGAACCGCGACCTGCCGGAAGGCTGGTCGGAGAAGGTCAAGAAGACGCTGGACCGCACCGAAGAGCTGCTCGTGGAGATGGACGGGCTGCTCACGCGCAACCGCATCTTCGTGGACCGCACCAAGGGCACCGGCGTCATCTCCGCCGAGGACGCCATCGACTACGGGTGGACGGGCCCCGCGCTGCGCGCGTGCGGCGTGGATCACGACCTGCGCAAGGTGCAGCCGTACTGGGTCTACGACCGCTTCGACTTCGACGTGGTGGTGGGCGAGCACGGCGACAACTACGACCGCTACCTCGTGCGCCTTGAGGAGATGCGGCAGTCCATCAAGATCATCCGCCAGGCCCTCGACACCATCCCCGCGGGCCCCATCATCGTGGACGACTGGCGCATCGCGCTGCCGCCCAAGCCCGAGGTGTACGGCACCATCGAAGGCGTGATGGCGCACTTCAAGCTGGTGATGGAGGGCATCCAGGTGCCCCCCGGTGAAGTCTATGACGCGACGGAAGCGTCCAACGGCGAGCTGGGCTGGTACCTGGTGAGCGACGGTCGCGGCCGCCCGTACAAGGTCCACGTGCGCGCCCCGGGCTTCCCGGTGCTGGCGGCGCTGCCGCACATCATCCAGGGCAAGATGCTCGCGGACCTCGTTCCCACCTTTGACACCATCAACATGATCGGCGGCGAGGTCGAGCAGTGAGCGACAACGACACGAAGAAGCCCACCGGTGACGCGCAGACGCCCCCCAAGGGCGCGCCCACCGACACGCCCGCGGCCAAGATTGGCCCGGAGCCGTCCAACCCGCCCGCTGGCGCGAAGCTGGACAATCCGCCCGCGGCCGCCAGCGGCCCCACCGGCACGCCTCCGCCCAAGCCGGCGGCGCCTCCGGCCGGCGGCCCTCCGCCCAAGCCGCAGCCCAAGAACCCGGGCTTCGTGACGGCGGTCATCGACGGGCGCGAAGTCGTGGTGAAGCCGGGGACGAACATGATCGAGGCGGCCAAGTCGGTCGGCTCGGAGATCCCCTACTACTGCTACCACCCGCGCCTCTCCATCGCGGCCAACTGCCGCATCTGCCTCATCGAGGCGTCCAACGCGCCCAAGCTCGTCCCCGCCTGCCAGACGCCCATGGCCGAGGGTCAGGTCATCAAGACCACGACCCCCAAGGTCAAGGAGCAGCAGCGCGCGGTGATGGAGTTCCTGCTGCTGAACCACCCGGTCGACTGCTCCATCTGCGACCAGGCCGGTGAGTGCAAGCTGCAGGACTACTACATGAAGTACAATTACAAGCCCTCGCGCCTGGAGGGCACCAAGGCCCTCAAGCACAAGCGCAAGGTGCTGGGGCCTCACGTGGTGCTGGATCAGGAGCGCTGCATCATCTGCACGCGCTGCGTCCGCTTCATGAACGAGATCCCGAAGGAGCCGCAGCTGGGCGTCTTCGGCCGTGGCAGCCACGAGCGCATCGACGTCTTCCCGGGCAACGAGCTGGACAGCAACTACTCGCTGAACACCGTGGACGTGTGCCCGGTGGGCGCGCTGCTCTCCCGCGACTTCCGCTTCAAGGCGCGCTCCTGGTTCCTGTCCGCCACGCCGTCCGTCTGCACGGGCTGCTCGCGCGGCTGCAGCATCTCCGCGGACTGGATGTCCCAGGACACCTACCGCTACCGCCCGCGTGAGAACGAGGCCATCAACAAGAGCTGGATGTGCGACCAGGGCCGCCTGTCGTACAAGGACCTGAACGTGGGCCGCGTGCTGTCCGCCCGCGTGGGCCGCGGCCTGCAGGCCCCCGGCACGGTGCAGCCGGTGCTCACGCGCAAGGACGCCGCGCTCGGCGCGGTCAAGGCGCTCAAGCCGCTCGCGGGCTCCAAGCAGCTCGCGGTGCTGGCCTCGCCGGTCGCGTCCAACGAGGACCTGCTCGCGGGCCTGACGTTCGCCAAGACGGTGCTGGGCGTCACCAGCGTGTTCGTGGGCGGCCGGCCTCAGGGCAAGGCGGACCACTACCTGATGACGGCGGACAAGAACCCCAACCGCCAGGGCCTGGCGCTCATCGCCAAGGGCCTGGGGCTGTCGCTCAAGGGCTTCGAGGAGCTCACCCCCGCCATCAACGCGGGCCAGGTGAAGGCGCTCTACGCGGTGGGCACGGAAGTCCCCACGGACGCGGCCGCCTTCGCGGAAGTCGCCGCGAAGCTGGAGGTGTTCGTCGCCCAGGCGCAGAACGAGTCCCCGGTGACGGCGCAGGCCACGGTGCTGCTGCCCGCTTCGGCGCACATCGAGGACGAGGGCACGTTTACCCAGCAGGACGGCATCACCCAGCGCTTCCGCAAGGCGTACCCCTCCAAGGGGGACGCGGTGCCGCACTGGAAGTGGGCCACGGAGCTGACGCGCGAGCTGGGCGGCGAGGCCGCCGCGGCCTCC
This sequence comes from Corallococcus sp. AB032C, assembly GCF_003668935.1. Taxonomy (NCBI): domain Bacteria; kingdom Pseudomonadati; phylum Myxococcota; class Myxococcia; order Myxococcales; family Myxococcaceae; genus Corallococcus; species Corallococcus sp. AB032C. Next base: position 19,639 of record NZ_RAWP01000087.1, read on the forward strand.
GCGCGCGACGTGTGGCGGGCGCTCTCCGGGCAGGTGTCCGAGTTCGCCGAGTTCAACTGGGACAAGGCCTCTCCGCCGGACCGGGAGAAGCCGGGCATCAATCCGCTGCCGTCGGGAGCCGACGGCCGTCCGCCGGGCTACCGTGAGTTCGGCGCGCCGCGCGTGAGGGGCATCTGACCATGAGCCGTATCCTGACCATGCTGTTCGCCATGGCCTTCATCGTCTTCGCCATCGCTGGCGGAGTGGCCTCGGCGTATCTGGTGGGCTACCTGGCGGAGGAGTACCTCTTCGAGGGTGCCAGCCGCCTGACGAACATCATCTTCCTGATGCTCGTCTTCGTGATGATCACCGCGACGCTGCTCACGCTGGCGGAGCGCAAGTGGTCCGCGTTCATGCAGGACCGCGTGGGCCCCAACCGCGCGCGCCTGTCCGCCATCCCGGGCCTGGGCAACCGCTCCCTGGGCGGCATCCCGCACATCATCACCGACGTGCTGAAGATGCTGACCAAGGAGGACTTCGTCCCCGGCACCGCCAACCGCTTCCTGTTCAACCTGGGCCCCATCCTCGCCTTCGCGCCGGTGTTCGCGCTGTTCGCGGTGGTGCCGGCCGGGCCCACGGTGAACGTGTTCGGCAAGACGGTGGACATGGTCGTCGCCACGCCGGACTTCGGCATGCTGTACCTGCTCGCCATCGCGTCGCTCGCCGTCTACGGCACGTCGCTGGCCGGCTGGTCCTCCAACAACAAGTTCGCGCTCCTGGGCGGCGTGCGCGCCTCCGCGCAGATGATCAGCTACGAGGTGGCGCTGGGCCTGTCGCTGGTGGGTCTGTTCCTGGCCTTCTCCTCCGTGCAGCTGCCCACGCTGGTGGGTGACGTGGGCAACGCGCTCGTGTCCGGCACCGGCCAGGCGAAGTACCTGTGGCGCACGGACGGCGGCTTCGACCTGGGCCTGCCGGCGTGGGGCATCTTCATCCAGCCCCTGGGCTTCATCGCCTTCTTCGTGGCGTCCTTCGCGGAGACCAAGCGCGCCCCGTTCGACGCTCCGGAAGGCGAGTCGGAAATCATCGGCTACTTCGTGGAGTACTCCGGCATGAAGTTCGGCATGTTCATGATCTCCGAGTTCGTGGAGGTCGTGGTGCTGGCCGGCGTGACGGCGTCGCTCTTCTTCGGCGGGCACCACCTGCCCTTCGGCGGCGAGTGGCTGGCGGCGCAGCCCTTCTTCCAGGAGCACGGCTGGGTGTACGGCACGCTGCTGGGCACGGTGTTCTGGATCAAGGTCATCCTGCTCATCTGGGTGCAGCTGGTGATCCGCTGGACCTTCCCGCGCTTCCGTTACGATCAGATCCAGAACCTGGGCTGGAAGATTTTGCTGCCCGTGGGCCTGGCCAACGTGTTCATCAGCGGCGCGCTGGTGCTGTGGGATCCGTCCCTCCAGGCGCTGGGCGTGGTGGGCCTGCTGGAGATCGGCTTCGTGATCGCGCTGACGATGACCTCGGGTTCCAAGGCGGCGGACGCTCACGACGCGGCGCACGGCCATGGGCACGACACGCACGGCCACGGAAGCGATGCGCACGGCCTGCCGGCGCACGCGGACCCCCACTCCCACTCCCCGGCGGGCGCGCACTAGCGCGGTCCGGAAGCGAGACAAGACACCATGGCGTTCAATGCTTCCCAGGACCCGCGCACGGACCTCCGCGAGCGGATGTACATCCCGGAGCTGCTGCGCGGTCTGGCCATCACGACCAAGCACTTCTTCCGCAACATGTTCGGCACGCGCGACCCCAACCCCCAGGTTGTGGACCGCACGGGCATGAACCTGATGACCACGGTGGAGTACCCGGAAGAGAAGCCCATCTATCCGGAGGGCTACCGCGGTCTGCACCGGCTGGTGCCGCGTGACGACGGCAAGCCGCGCTGCGTGGCCTGCTACATGTGCGCGACCATCTGCCCCGCGCAGTGCATCTACATCGAGGCGGGTGAGTACGAGACGGCGTCCTCCGACTCCGAGTCGGCGGTCATCGAGAAGTACCCCACCCAGTTCGTCATCGACGAGCTGCGCTGCATCGTGTGCGGCCTGTGCGTGGAGGCGTGCCCCAAGGACGCCATCCGCATGGACACGTACATGCACACGCCGTCCGAGTACAACCGGCAGAACTTCGTCTACGACATCCCGAAGCTGCTCAAGGGCCCGCCGGTGTCGCACCCGTCCGACCCGTGGAACAAGCGCGACAGCTCCTCGGAGCCGCACCACGTCCACAAGGAAGCGCACACGCGCGTCGGCGAGGGACACGCGGACCATGGCCACGGCCACGCCAAGCAGCTGGGCGCGGGCCACGGCCATGCCAAGGCGAGCACCGGGCACGCGGTGGTGACGCAGCAGGGTCCCATCCAGGTGACGAAGTTCATCAAGTAGTCCCTTGTTTCGCACCGCGTGGGGCGGGCCGTCCGCCGCCCCTTCGCACGCATCCCGGCCCGCCTCCTTCCCGCTGGATTGGGAAGGGCGGGCCGAAGCCTTTTCTGGGGGCATGTGGTGATGCTGCACCTCTTCAATGCGCATGGTGCCTGCCTGGCACGGGGAGCCCCGCCGTGAAGCGCTACCGGATGTCGGTGTGCAAGGGCTCCAGCTGCCGCGCGGGCGGCTCGGACGCGGTGCACGTGGCGGCGCGCGAGGCGCTGGCGGAGAAGGGCCTGCAGGCCCGCTGCGAGCTGTACCGGGGCGGCTGCTACGGCTTCTGCCACATGGGGCCCAACGTGGTGGTGCGCGAGGACACGGGCCGCAAGCGAGACCCGCTGTCCCCGGAGGACTACCAGCTCATGGGGTGGCCCGGAGAGGTGTACTACTCCGGGATGACGGCGGAGAAGATGCGCCGCGTGGTGGCCGAGCACATCCAGGACGACGCACCGGTGCGCGAGCTGTTCGGCCAGCCGGACTCCGGCGACGACGACTGATGCGCAGGAGGTGGGCCGTGCTTCGCGCATCCCGTTCACCCCTCCTCCTGCCGGGTCTCGTGGGCCTGCTGGTGCTGGGTGCGTGTTCGCGGCCCGCGGCGCCCCTGAAGGTGCTCGGCGCGCATGCGGATGCGGACAGCCCCCGCGTCGTGGGCGCGGCGCTCGTCCGGGACGGGGATTCGCGCGAGGAGCTGCTGCGGCGCCATCCCCGTGTCGAGCCCGACGCGGCGCTGACGTCCACTCTGAAGGCAATCCTCGCGGACTCCGGGCAGCATCTGCGATGGAGCGCGGCCCCCGCGGAGGACCTGGAGTGTGACAACGGCGACGTCCGCTTCCGGATCCAGGTGCGGGTGCCGCCCGCGTGCCGGGAGCGCGCGTGTCCCGTGCTCGCCTTCTACACAACGGGCTGTCCCCGGCCGGACTACCACTGGCGCCCGGAGTTCTTCCTCCGCGCGGGCTTCATCTTCGCGGAGCCCGCGGTGCGGGGCACCAAATGCTCCGAGGACTGGGCCCGCGCGGACAACGGGCCACTGCGCGTGGCGGCCGCCACGGACCTGGAGGCCGCCAGCCGCTGTCTGCGCCAGCGCTTCACCCGCGATGGCGTGGTCCCCAGGTTGGGCATCCTCGGGTGGAGCTACGGAGGCAACCAGACGCTGGTGGGCATGACGCGCTTCGCGGGCAGCTACGATGCGGGCTTCGCCTTCGCGGCCAAGACGGACCTGGCCTCATTCCTCTCCCAGACGACGCCAGAGCTGCGCGGTGCCAGGGCCTCCGAATACGGCGATCCGGAGCGGGACGCGGAGCGGCTTCGCGTCATCTCCCCCGTGACCTGGGTGGACCGCGTGGAGGCCCCCATCACCCTGATGCTGGGCGCGAGGGACCCCAAGGTGTCGCTGTCGGACGCGGACGTCTTCGTGCGCAAGCTCCGGGCGAGGGGACAGGACGCGACCCTGATGATCATCCCCGAGCACGCGCACCTCACGGAACGCCCGGAGGAGATCGCCTTCGAGCACGCCCACCTCCTCCAGTTCTTCACCACGCGCTTCGGTGTGCCCCTGAGGGTGGACACGCAGCCCTGACGGGCTGCCTAGCGCGCGTCCGTGCTGCGCCGGCCCCAGCGGATGACGCCGTCCCAGTCCTCGGGCGGCGGCGCCTGGATGAGGCGCTGGCAGCGCTGGACGTAGACGCGGGCCACCGGGTCGCCGTGCTCCACGGTGCAGCGGCGGAACAGCTCCTGGGCCACGATGAAGTCGCGCCCGTAGTAGGCGGTGAGGGCCTTCTCGTAGAGGGCGATGCCTGCCTGCTTCTCCGGGGAGAATTCGCCCCGGCGGCCCAGGAGTTCGTGCACGCGCACGGGCTGGGGACGGTCTCTCAGGAGCACGCGGTCCACCTCGCGGAAGACGTAGGCGTCGCTGGCGAGCTGCGCGGTGGCATGCCCCACCAGCATCTGGGTGCCGTACTCCTTGTTCGCCGCCTCCAGCCGGCCGGCCATGCTCACCGCTTCGCCCATCACGGTGTAGTGGGACTTGAGCTCGCTGCCCATGTCGCCCACCAGCAGGTCGCCCGTGTCGATGCCGGCGCGCACCGACAGCCGGTGGCCGAACTGCTTCTCCCAGAGCGGCTGCTTCAGCGCGAGCGCCGCCTGGAGCTTCAGCGCCGCCTCGCAGGCCAGGTGCGCGTGGCGGTCCGTGCGCACGGGCGCGCCCCAGAAGGCCATCACTGAGTCGCCGATGTACTTGTCCACCTGCCCCGCCGTGGCGCGCACCACGGCGGTCATCTCCGTGAGGAAGGTGTTGAGCAGCGGCACCAGTTGCTCCGGCGGCATCGCTTCCGACAGGCGCGTGAAGCCCTCGATGTCGCAGAGGTACACGGTCATCTGCCTGCGCTCCGGCTTCATCAGGCTCACGTCGCGCGCCACCAGCCGCGCCACGTCCGGGCTGACGTAGCGGCCCAGCGCGCTGTGCACGAACTCGCGCACGTCCTGTTCGGTGCGGAAGGCGTAGAGGGTCGTCACCAGGAACGCGAGCCCGCCGGACCACAGCGGCCCCGCGACGGCGATCCACACCTGGTCATGGACGAAGACGTAGCCCGCCGCGCCCACGTAGCCCGCCCCGGCAGCCACCGCCACGCAGACGAAGAGGAAGGCGCCGCCCACCGAGCGCAGGAGCCAGCTGAACGACAGCGCCAGGAACGCGCCGATGAACGCGAGCCCCATGGTGGCGAGCATGTCCACCTTCGGCGGCGCGCGGGTGATGCCGTCCGACGCGAGGATGTTGGCGAGCGCCTGGCCCAGCACGGCGCCGTTGGCGATGCCCGGCCCGATGGGCGTCACCCGGCGCTCGGGCGCGTAGCTGCTGGTGTTGGTGAGGATGACGGCGCGGCCATCCAGGTCGTGGTCGAAGCGGACGGGCCGCGCCTCTTGCGAGTCGAAGAGGTTGAGCAGCACGTTCCACGCGCGGATGGAGCGGGCGAGCGGGCCACGCGCGCCGCGGGTGGCGGCCGGGGCCTCCCAGCGCAGCAGGCTGTAGCCGGCCGCGTCCATGGGCACGGAGTACTTGTCCCCGATGTAGAGGCGCCCCTCCGCGTACCGCAGCTTCTGCGTGCCCGCGAGCCGCATGGCGGCGGCCAGGGGCAGAGAGGGCAGGACGTAGCGCTCGCCCCCGCGCGGACTGTACGCGACGAGGTGGGGCACGCCGCGCACCACGCCGTCGGAGTCCGAGGGCAGCGTGGTGGCGCCGTAGCCGCTGGCCTGGCTGAGCAGCGGCGTCACCGGGTGCTGGAGCTGGCGCACCTCCAGGAGCTTCTCCGGATCCAGCCCCTGCACCTGCACGGAGGCCAGGGCGAGGAACAGGTCCGACGGGGCCACGCGGAAGGCGTCGTCCGCGGCGCGGCGCTCCTGGATGGACGCGGCGGCGGTGCCCAGTTGCTCGCCCAGGCTGCGGCCCTCGCCCTCGTCCGCGACGCCGGCCCAGACCTCCAGGGCCTTGCCCGCGGGGATGAGGAACGCGGGGCGCTGGAGGGCGAGGACGGACTGGGCGCGGGTGCGGGCCTCGGTGACGCTGGGGTAGCTGCCCAGGCGGACGCGGTAGGGCCACAGGCGGCCGGTGGGAGGCAGCGTGCGGGTGCCCTCGGCGCCCCAGCGGAAGGCGAGCACGGAGTGGCCGGGGTCCTGGTCCAGGAGGGCACGGAGCGCGTCGTCGTCCTGGGACAGGGCGCCCCGGCCCGAGCGCGTGGGGGTGACGCAGGCGCGGGGGCTGAGCTCCGGGTAGGCGAAGTCCAGCATCACCACGGAGGCGCCCTCTTCCACCAGCCGGTGCACCATGCCGCCCATGACCTGGCGAGGCCACGGGTACGCGGCGATGTCCGCGCGGGGACCCTGCTGGGCTTCGGCGAGCGTGTCGTCGTCGATGGAGACGAGCACGACGCGGTCGGAGCGCTCGGACACCTCTCCCAGCTGGCGGATGCGCCAGTCGTAGAAGACGCGCTCGCCGCCGTCTATCCAGCGCGAGAGCCCGTCGATGAAGCCGGAGGGCGACAGCCAGGGCGCGGGCGTGTCCTCCGGCCGGACGGGGCCCGTGTCGCGCTGGGAGACGAGCAGGCCCAGCAGGCAGCCGAACAGGGCCGCCATGGCGAGCGAGAAGCCGAGCCGGTGGAGGAAGCGGCGGCCAGAGGAGTGGATGCGGAGGCGTTGCACGAGCGGCGCACAGGATACTCCGTCGGAGCCCCGCGCCCATGGGCAACACGCGCGGTATGGTTGGCCGCCGTCACCCGTGCCCCGTTCAAGAGAGTGCCCATGAAACGCCTGTTGCTGTCCGCCCTGGCCACCGTGTCCCTGCTGTCGCCGCTCGCCTGTGACCTGGAGAAGACGACCCACCAGCTCAAGGCGGACCACGTCATCGTGGGCACCCTGCTCTCGACGCCGCAGGTGGACGTGTCCGCGTCCGCCATGGCGGGCTACGACGCGGGGACCTTCGGGCCGGACGGAGGGGACGTGGTGAGCTTCCCCGGGCAGACGGCGGCGTTCGTGTTCTTCGGGACGAAGTCGGGGGAGAACTCGCAGCCTCAGGGCCTGAGCGGGGCCACCGTGACGCTGAACGCCGGGAGCGCGGCGGGCGTGCCGCTCAACGGCCAGGGCGGCGGCAGCTACGGCGTGACGAGCGACTCCACGGACGACCTGAAGTACGCGTCCGGCGCCACCTATTCGTTCTTCGCGGAGCAGGGCGGGACGAAGTACGAGGCGCGGGTGGAGGACGCGCCCACGAAGGAGGCCATCCCGGCGTTCCACCCGGCGGAGGGCTTCGTGCGCATCAACGCCAACACGGCGTTCGCGTTCGACCGGCCGGCGCCTCCGCCGAACCAGGACCGGACGCTGGGCTTCGTGACGGTGGTGCCGCTGGGTTCAAACGGAGAGAAGGGCCAGTCCACCTATTCGAACGTGCCCACGTCGCCGGTGGAGTTCCTCCAGCTGGCGGCGACCCCGGCGCTGTTCCGCGAGGCGCGCGTGACCATTCCCGCCACCGCGTTCCCAACCCCGAAGCAGACCTACCTGGTCGTCTTCCAGGCCGTGCGCATGGGCGGCCCGGAGTCCGACAACCTCTTCCTGGGCAGCGTCGTCCTGGCGGGCACCGCGGAAGTGGGCATCGTGCGGACGAACTGAGCGCGTCTAGCCGGCCTCGATGTCCAGGCCGATGCGCTCCTCCAGCTTGAGGCGCAGCAGGTGGCCCGCGAAGCGCTCCGACTCTTCGCGGGTGAGGATGCTGCGGAAGTCCGGACCGTCCGCGATCTCCACCTCCATCACCGCGCCGCGCTGGAGGAGGCGGAAGAAGTCCCCCCCTCCTCCGGGCCTGGGCACGCGCAGGGGGATGAAGCCCTTGAGCGGCACGACGTCCGTGCTGGCATCGATGACGCGCAGCAGGCCCGGCGCATCCGGGCGCACGGCGTCGGAGACGACGGACTCCTCCGCGTAGAGCGGCGCGGGCGGAAGCGACAGGTCCTCGGTGGAGTCGTCGAAGAGGAAGCCGTAGCGGGATGGCACCCGCTGCGTGAGCAGATAGCTGAGCAGGACGGCCTCATCCGGCTGCACGCGCGCGACGTGGAGGATGGAGCGCTCCGCGCCCACTCGGCGCAGGAGCAGCGTGAGGTGCGGCTGGCTGCGCTGGAGGTAGCGCTGGACACGGTCCAGCAGCGTGGTGCGGACCTCCGTGAACGCGGCCTGGTAGCGGGCTTCGCTCTCCGCTTCGCGCTGGGAGACGGCGTCGCGCGCCTTGGTGAGTTTGGCTTCCGCGTCGCGGAGGAAGTCACTGGCGGAGCCCTGGGGCTGGAGGCCCGGAGTCGTCGAACCCGAGTCCATGCCCGCGGCACGCACCGCGCCCAGCAGGAATGAACCTTGTTGCGTGAGCCGGGCCTGCTCCTCGCGGAACTGGATGACGGAGGCCGCGTGCTCGCGCTTCAGCTCCGCCCAGGCGTCGTAGGTGGACTCCAGCGTTTCCAGCGCACGCAACTGACCCAGCGCACCATCGGGTCCGGAGGCCCACGGCGTGTCTGTGTTTCGCGCGGGGAGCGCCGAGGACTCGTCCACGGCGGGCATGTCCACGGGCGTGTCATGTCTCGGTGGCGGTGTCGCCCCGGGCGGTTTCGTACCGGATGTCCGTCGATTCTTCGCCGCGCTCACCGGGTCTGCTCCTGATGCGAAGGCTCGCCCATCGCCTCGCATCCTAGGCCATTCGCCCTCCCCCTCCGCCGGAAACACGAAGGCCCCTCCCCGCCATGAGCGGGAAGAGGCCCGTGTGCGACTCCAAGGCACGCCCTGGAATCAGGTCGTCCGCTGACCCGGCGGCACCGTGGAGCCGGCGCCCTGCTGGGTCTCCGAGCCACGCGCGGTGTTGATGGCCGTGGCCAGCTTGTCCTGGCCGCCCTGGATGCGCTGGCGCAGGTCACCGCGCAGCTGCTGGCCCGGCTTGTCCGCGAGCAGCAGGCCCACGCCCACGCCCACGAGCACGCCCGCCGCGAAGATGCCCAGCGCCGGCAGCGCCGTCTCCGCCGTCGAGCGGCGCGTCTCCAGGCCGATGAGGTCCAGCACGTCGTCCCGGTCCAGCTTCTTCAAGTCCTTCAGGCTCAGCATGTCCGACTCCAGGGAAATGACTTCGGGGGAAAGACGCGGGTTGCTTCGGAAAACCTAGACGCTGCCCGACGGCGGCGGGCCACGGCCCGTCTGGTAGCCCTGGAAGGCGGACTCCGCCATGCCCATCAGCTCATCCTTCACGAAGGGCAGCGCGGCCAGCCGCACGCCCAGCTTGAGGATGCGCCCGGTCAGCGGCGTGAAGAGGCCACCGCCCAGCACGTAGCCCACGCCCACGGCGATGGCCAACGTGCCATAGGGGTTGCGCTCCACGCGCCCCTTCAGGTCCAGGGTCTGCCCCAGGTCCGCCACCGCGCTGCGCGCGTTGTCGATGAACTGCTGCGCGTCCGAGCCCAGCTGATCCACGCGCTGGCCGAAGCCCGCGTCGTCGCCGTGTCCCGCCGTGCCGTTGCCCGTCGTGCCCGAGTAGTTCGTCATGTCCGTGCTCGCTTTCAGGCAACCGGTTAGCGGGACGCGATGCGGCCCACGATGAAGCCCACCGCGATGGCGCCCAGGAGGCACGTGCCCGGGTTGGCCTTGATGAACCCGACGACCTGGTGGTTCAGGTCCACCAGGTTCTGCCGCGCCTCGTCCATGTCCGGCAGCTGATCCTGAATCTGCCGCGCCCGGTCTGCCATCTGCTGCGGATTGATTTCCATGGAAGCCCTCTGCTGTGCGTTCGTTTTCCGATTGAGTCTTGAAGCTTCTGCATCCGGGCCCGCCCGCGCCGTTCAGCGCCGCGAGCCCACCAGGTAACCAACGAGGAAGGCGGTCCCCACGCAGGCGTAGGGATGCTTGCGCACCCACTGACGCCAGTCCGTGACCTCCGCCACCTCCACCCGGAGCGCGCTCACCGACGTGGCCAGGTCGGCCCGGGTGCGCTCGATCTCCTCGCGAAGCGCCGCGCTCGTACGCGGCAGGTGTCCATTGCTAGCGCCCATCCCGCGGCTCCTTGAAGGCCATTCCCGTTGCGTCCTTCAGCGTGTTCACCCCGGGCGCCGCGGACACCCGCGGCTGCGCATTGGTGAGCGCCGCCATGCTGCGCGACAGCTCGCTCACGCTGTCATCCATCATCTGGCGTGACTTCATCCGCTTCACCGCGCGCAGGATGCCCAGGCCGCCGCCCACCAGGTTCACCGCGCCCACCAGGGCCAGCGCCCCCGCCCACCCCGTCCACGGAGCGAGCACGGCCGCCAGCGCCCCGCAGACGAAGGCGTACCCCACGAGCAGGAAGGGCACGAACACGGCGATGCTCGCCACGTCCAGGCCCATGGCCTTCGCGTCCTCCGCCAGCTCCACGCGCGCCAACTGGAGGTGCTGCGTCACCAACCGACTGAAGCCGTCCGCCATGCGCCCGACGAGCGCGGCGACGCCGCGGTCCGTCTGTTCACTGCCCACGTGCATGCGCTCTCCGGCCGACGCTCACGTCCCTGTGCGCGTGGGCGCCAACCTAGGCACCCCACCTCCCCGCGACAACCACGGCGCGAGGAATTTGTCCGGCGTTCGCCAGCGTCGGCCACTCAACGCGAGAAACCACCGGACCCGCGTGGGAGCCTACCCCAAGCCCATACTCCTAGCCGATCAGCTGCACCGGCGGTGCGACGGGCGGCTGCACGGCGATGGGCGCCTCGAAGCGCATCACCAGCGGCAGGTGGTCCGACGCCACGCGGCTCAGCGGCGAGCGGTGCGGCGTCACCGACACGGGCCGCACCCCCGAGTCCACGTAGATGCGATCCAACCGGAACAGGGGCAGCCGCGTGGGGTACGTGCGCGCGGCGGCGCCCAGCTCGAACGCGGCGTCGTGGATGGCCTCGCGCACGAGCGACGACACCGGCCCGTTGCCCCAGGAGTTGAAGTCCCCGCACACCACCATGGGGTCCTTGCGGGCCGCGTCGCGGAGCAGGTCGGCGGACAGCAGGAGTGCTTGCTGCCGCCGCCGCTCGCTCACGGACAGGCCCAGGTGCAGGCAGAAGACGTGCAGTTGCTGCCCTCCTCCCAGGTCCAGATCACATCTCAACGCTCCCCGGGGCTCGCGGCGCGGCACGCTCAAGTCGTAGTTCTTCGACTTGAGCACCGGCAGCCGGCTGAGGATGGCGTTGCCGTACCTGCGGCCGTTGCGGACCACGTTGGGCCCGAAGGCCATGTGCATCCCGAGCATCGCGGCCAGGTGCTCGGGCTGGTCCTCCCGGGACGTCTTGCCCCGGAAGTCCCCCACCTCCTGCAGGGCGATGATGTCCGCGTTCACCTCGCGGAGCACCAGGCCCACGCGCTCCAGGTCGAAAGCTCCGTCCACGCCGATGCCGGAGTGGATGTTGTAGGAGACCAGGGTCAGCTCCACGCGTCGTTCACCCTCCCCTTCTTGCTCAGGCCGGAATGATGCGGCGGGCCGCCAGGCGCACCGCTTCCAGGGGCAGCAACGCCAGCCGCTGCATGGCCGACGCCACGTCACCCACGCCGGACTTGATGGCCTTGAGCTGTCGGCGCGCCTCGTCGATGAGGTCCGGCAGCCGGCCCTGCTGCGGCGGCCGCTCCTGCGTGGGCGGCAGGGCGCCAATGGGCGCCGTCGTCCCGATGATGGGCGACGCGGCCGCCTTGCGCTGCTTCTTCTTCGAGGCCCCGCTCACGCGCGACACCGGCCCGTGGGAGAACTTGGCGTCCGCCTCCGGACGGGCCAGCTCCTCCAGCTGAAGCTCCATCTTGCGCGCGGCGAGGATCTCCTCCGTCTGCGCGTGGCTCTTGCCGTAGTGGATGCCCTCGTGTTCGTCCACCGACACTCGCGACGACTGGGCCAGGTGCTCCTTGTCGCGCTGACGAAGGCCACGCTTCTGCGGCGGGAGCGTCTTGGGAACCTGGAAGTGGTCGAAGCTGTAGGAGCGAGGCATGCGCGCCCTCCCTTTCGAAATTGATGTGCTGCGTTGATGTCGGAAAGCTAGGGAGCCCCTCGCCGTCCGTAACGCCTTGACACGGGGAGAACTGGCACGGCTGCCTGCCGCACGTCCGGCCAGGAACACCCTTTCGCCTCCGAGGGCACCCAAGTACCGGCAATGGCACATCTCTGGCGCCTGCCTCCGGGACGTGCGGCCAGGCGTCCAGCGGGAGTCAGCCAGGCGAGCCCTTCCGGGCAGAGAAGCAGCCAGCCAACACGCCCGACGCCGGTCCGGGAAGGTTCCGCGCGTGCGTGGTGTAAAGAACGGCCCATGCCCGCCCGGACCCCTTCCGCCGCCCGCTTCTTCGTCCTCTCCCTGCTCGCCTCCGGGTCTCCGGCGTTCGCCGCGGCCACGCCCACCGCCCCCAACGCAGTGGTGACGGGCAGCGTGCCGGGCTCCGCGGCCACGCCCACCGCGTCGGGCCTCCGCGCCCCGGGCGCGCCCACGGCGGGCGCCGTGCTCCAGGGAGAGCTGGCACCGCTGAAGGTGGCGCCCCTGGACGGGCCGCGCCTGTCGCTCCAACCCTCCAACCCCAAGCCGGGCGACCCGGTGCTGGTGATGGTGAACGGCGCGTCCTCGCTGCCCACGGGCTCAATCGCGGGCCGGCCCCTGCGCTTCTTCGCGTGGAACAACGGCTACGCGGCCCTCTCCAGCCTGCCGGTGGAGCAGACGGAGGGCACCGTGGCGGTGGACGTCACGGCCCCCGGGCGCGGCCTGCCGGTGCTGCTGTCCGGCGTGCTCAAGGTGGGCGCGCCGGGCTTCCGCGAACGCGAGCTGCGCGTGGCCAACAAGTACGTGAAGCCGCCCAAGGCGGTGAAGGCGCGCATGGAGGCGGACCGCAAGGCGTTCGCCGCGGCGTTCGCGCAGCCCTTCCACACGCCGCTGTTCGGCCGGAACTTCGCCTGGCCGCGCGAGGCCACGGTGACGGCGCCCTTCGGCGACCGCCGCTCGTTCAACGGCAAGCTGCAGACGCAGCACTTCGGCGTGGACCTGGACGGCGCCACGGGCTCGCCGGTGGTCGCCGCCAACGACGGCACGGTGGTGATGACGCGCGAGAACTACGCGTCTGGAAACACCGTGCTCGTGCACCACGGCGCGGGGCTCTACACCGCGTACTTCCACCTGTCGCGCATCGACGTGAAGGACGGCGCGCAGGTGAAGCAGGGCGACCCGCTGGGCCTGGTGGGCAGCACCGGCCGCGTCACCGGTCCGCACCTCCACTGGGGCGTGAAGGCGGATGACCGCTGGGTGGATGGCCAGACGCTGCTCAAGCTGGACTTCACCGGCGCCCCGGAAGCGCCGGGTGTGGCCACCAACGCGCCCGGCCTGAGCAACCCGTAGCGCGCCGCGCGGCCTCTTCTCAGCCGCGCTTGGGCGTCCGGGATTTGGGCGCGGCCTTCTCCCGCTTCGGCGGGGCCGCGTCCTGGGGCTCCTCACCCGGAGGAAGCTCGTGCTTCGCGGGCTCGTGCTTCGCGGGCTCCGCCTTGGAGGACGCGCCGCTCAGCAGCACGCCGTGGAGGAACGAGTCGGCGATCTGCGCCTTCGCGCGCTCGAGCATCGCCGTGTCGCGCGCGTCCGCCAGCCCCACGACGAAGGCCGTGAGTCCCATTTCAATGGAGCCGAAGAGCAGCGCGGACGCGAGCAGCGGATCCACGTCCGGGCGCAGCTCCCCTGATTCCTTCGCGCGGGTGAACATCTGCGCGCTCAGGCGGATGACGTCCACGAAGGCCGTCTGCCGGTTGATGCGGGCTCCGGCCGGTGAACGGGCAATCTCAAGGATGAGCACCTTCACCGCGCGGGGGTCCACGCGGTAGGCATCGAAGGCCACGTCCGCGATGCGGCGGACCTTCTCCACCAGCGGCCCCTCGCTCTCCGCGACGGTGCGCGCGCGCGAAATGAAGCCGCTCCAGCCCGTCTCGAAGACGGTCTCCAGCAGCTCATCCTTGTTCTTGAAGTAGTGGTAGACGAGCCCGTACGCGACGCCCGCCTCCTTGGCGACGTCCGCGATACGGCAGCCGTGGTAGCCCTTGCGAGCGAACACGTCGATGGCGGCCCGCAGGATGGTGCGGCGACGCTCGCTCTCCCGCGTCCCGTTCTCCGGCGCCGTCTTCTGCTGGCCCACGCGTCCTCCCATGACTGGTTGATTCAAGAATCAGCCAGCCACGCTATGGACGCGGGGCCCCGGGGTCAATCCTTACGTGGGGCCCTCCGCCTCGCCGGGGGGGAGGCGGGCGGAAGGGAAACGCACGGGGAAGAGCCCTCCCCGGGAGGGGATTCAGGCCACCGAGCCGTTGAACATCACGCGGGCCACGCCGAGCAGGCGGTCCACGTCGCGCGCGTTCAGGCCGCGTGCACGGGCGAAATCCGAAAGGGGACGCAGCAGGTCCTCCGTCTGGGCAGGCGTCTGCTCGGTGCCCGTGAAGAGCTCACCGAGGCTGACGCTCAGGGCGTTGGAGAGCGCCGCAAGCGTCTCCACGTGGGGCACGCGCTCGCCGCGTTCGATCATCGACAGGAAGGACACACTGATCTGCGCTCGCTCCGCGAGCTCTTCCTGCGTCCATCGCTCCGGGCGCTGCGTGCGAAGCTCGCGAATGCGCTGGCCAATTCTTTTTCCGAGATCCGACACGAAGTACTTCTCCTCTAGGGGGGATGTTTCCGAGGTGTGTGCAACGCTCGCGTACGGCGGGTGATTCCTATCCACCCGACCCGAAGGATCCAAATCCGGCCACACTCAGATTCACACCGGCGAATTCCGGCGTCTGGTTGCGTCGAAGGATCACCACCCCCTCGATACGCCAGCAGTCACAGGCGGGTCCATACGACACGCCAAAGGTCTGCTGCGCAAGGGGCTGACTTTCCTGGGTAATCAGATCCTTATAAAGCGGCTGCACAAGTGCTTCGTATCGCAACCCGAGCCCGAATCCGAGCTTGATTCGCGTACCAACAGTGAGGGCCTGTGCCCGTTCGGTCGGAGAGGGGTCGACTTGATCGTTGTGGGACGGGAGGGGACGAGGTGCGTCTCCCACCAGCATATCCACGCCCCGACGCACGAAATCGGGTCCTTGTGCCAAAGGATCCAACCCACGGTCAATTGACAATTGTTTCACGGCCAGCAGGTCGTCGTATCGCGCGTACAGGGCGTTGCCCTTGCCGTTGTCGATGGTGAAGTCGGCGGACAGCTGGGTGATGTCGAGCGTCGTCGGGTCCATGCGCACGAGCCCGCCCGCGGTGAGCACGCCGGCGCTGGCGGACAGGCGCGCGAAGGTGTCGCGCACCACGCTTCCCTGCACGGTGTCCCGGCCCGCGACGGGCGCGATGCGCGACAGGTCGAACCCCTGCCCGATGCGCAGGCGCAGCGGCTCCCGGGTGGTGGGCCCCTTGCGCACGCGCAACGACTGGTCCACGGCGACCACGGCGTGGAGGAAGCCGCGCACGCTGCCGTTGGACTGGAGCGGCACCGCGGAGTCCCACTCGTCGTAGATGAGCGGCACGGTGCCGGTGCCGCTGCCGTTGAGGGCGGTGAGCCCGTGGCCCCAGCCGCCGGGCACGTAGCGCAGGTTCACCGACGGGGACATCGTGTGGCGGTAGAGCGTGTCCCGGTCCACGAAGGTGCGCGCCAGCTGCGAGTCCAGCATCAGGTCCGCCAGCGCGTAGCCGCGCGCGGCGGTGCGGCCGGAGACCTCGCCCACGGACACGTCCTGGCGCAGCGCCACGGAAGGCGTCAGCCGGCCCCAGTTGCCCAGCCCGTAGGAGGTGGACAGGCGCGGGGCCAACGACACGCGGTCACGGCCTTCGCGCTCGGTGGGGTCCAGGCGGCCGTTGCCCTCCAGTTCGTCCTTGGGCAGGGTGAAGGTGTTGATGTCCAGCGGCGTGCCCTCGGGGCGCCAGGTGCCGGCGAGCGAGAAGAGCCCGTCGGAGCCATCGTCCGCGAAACCGCCGCTGCGCAGGGGCGCCAGCCGGCTGTACTCCACCTGCATTCCGCCCATCACCCGTCCGCCGAAGAGGGGCCGCTGGGGCAGGGCCAGGGTGATGCCCGGCAGGCGCTGGAACGTCGTGGGGCCGTGGGGGTTGAAGGCGTCGCCACTCAGCGAAGCCACCGCGGGGACGGGGTTCGGCTGGAAGAAGCGGTAGGCGTAGCGCAGGTCCTGGCGCAGCGACACGTCCAGCCCCAGGTAGCGTTCGTCGCGGCGCTGGTACACGACGGCGGTGCTGCGCAGGTAGTTGGTGTTCTGCACCAGCAGGTCGGCGGTGAGGTCGCGCGTGTAGAAGCCGTCCGACACGAAGTACGCGTCCACGCGGTCGTGCCAGCCGTCGCCCAGGTCCTGCGTGTGCTGCCAGGACGCCTCGCCGCGCAGGCCCCGCTTCTCGTCGATGATCTGCGATGTGTAGAAGGGCTCCTTCGAGTTGGTCCGGTCCACGACGCGCAGGAAGTCGGAGGTGGTGGGATCCAGCCGGGGCCGCAGGTCGTAGAGGAAGCCCAGCGTGGCCCGGCCTCGCGTGCGGTCGCTGGGGACGTAGCGGAACTCGGTCAGCAGCCGGGGGCCCTTCACGCCAGTGGGGCGGAGCTCGCGAATGGGCGTCGAGTTGCCGTCCTCGTCCACCTCGACGAACCGGGGGTTCGAGATGTCCCCGCCGCCCGTGTAGATGCCCGGCGTGAACGTCAGGTCGTAGCTCTCCCCCAGCGTGACGAAGACGGGGACGTCCAGCCCGAAGCCGTTGAGGCCTGAGTTGGACGGACGGGGGATGAGCAGGCCGGAGCGGCGTTCGGCCAGGGGCAGGTACAGCCACGGCAGCGCGAACACCGGCACCGAGCGCACGTAAACCACGGGCCAGGTGAGGATGGCGCGCTCGCCCATCTTCACGTTGGCCTCCTTCGCCTCCACCCGCCAGCCCGGCTCGCCCGGGCCGCACTGGCACGGGGTGAAGGCCAGGCCGTCCACGGAGAAGGCCGTCTCCCCGGTGCGGCGGATGCGCGTGCCGCTCATCAGGACGGGCGTCTCCCCCAGCTTGCGCAATTCGTCCGGCGTCTTGGCGGCCTGGAGCGCTTCGGGGGTGACGCCCTTCTTCTGCATGAAGAGGCCGCCCTTCACGTTGGCCTCGTTGGAGCGCAGGTCCACGCGCACGTCGTCCGCGATGGCGGCCATCAGGCCGCTGACGAACATCACGTTGCCGGTGGCGGTGGCCACCTGCGTGGCCTCGCTGTACGTCACTTCATCCGCGCGCAGCACGTTGGGGCCGCTGCGCAGCTCGCAGTGGCCCCGGGCGGTGAGGACGTCGTTCTCGAAGACGACGTAGTCGGCCGCGAGCTCCACCACCTCGCCGGTGGGCAGCTCCACCTGCGTGGCCAGCGGAATCTGGGCCGACACCCAGAGCGTCAGGACGACCGGGGCAAGGAAGGTCATGCGGGAGGCGTGGGCGGTGGGCGCCGTGCCGGCAACGGCGCCCGCCCCGTCCTACCGGCCCGGGCGCGGGAAGTCGAGGGTGATGAGGCCGCCTTCCTGGCGTGTCTCATAGCGAACCCCCTGCTTCAGCTGGATGACGACGCGCACCGTCTGGCCCGCGCCGGAGAACGCCTCCACCCGCGACACGGCCGACGGGAAGAAGTGCGTGTCCAGGGGCAGCGTGTTGTTGGACTCCACCACGCGCGTGTTCTCCAGCTCCAGGACCACCTGGTTGCCGGAAGTGCTCACCGTGTAGCGCACCGGCTCGTTGGTGCGCACGAAGACGCGCGAGCTGTCCGGCTGTTGCTGGAAGCCAATCTGCGTCATCGTCTTGCGGCGCGACGACACCGCGCCCCCACCGCTCTCGCGCGACTCGGCCGCGGCGCTGCCCTGGCTGGGCCGGGCACGCGACTCACGGGCCGCCACGGCCTGCTCGCGGCGCTCACGGGCCTCCGCCGCACGCTGGCGCTTCTGGTCGGCGGCGGCCTCGCGGGCCGACTGCTGCTCCTCGCGACGGGCCTGCGCGGCGGCCTGGCGCTCCTCTTCCTTCAGGCGCTTCGCCTCGGCGGCGGTCTGCGCGGCGGCGCGCTTCTGCTCCGCGGCCGTCTTCGCGGCGGACTGGCGCTCCTCGGCGGCGGCCTGCGCTGCGGCGCGCTTCTCTTCGGCGGCGGTCTTCGCGGCGGTCTTCGCGTCCTCTTCCTGCTGGCGCTTCTGGTCGGCGGAGGCCTGCGCGGTGGCGCGGCGTTCATCCTCTGCGCGCTTCGCGGCGGCCTGCGCCTCTGCCTCCTGGCGCTTGCGCTCCGTGGCGGCGGCCTGCTCCGACGCGCGGCGCTCCTCGTCCTGGCGCTTCGCGGCGGCCTGGGCCTCCTCCTGGCGCTTCTTCTCCGCGTCCGCATCCGCCTTGGCGCGGGCGGTGGCCTCGGCGGCGGCCTTCTCCTGGGCCTCGCGCTCCGCCCGGGCGGCGTCGGCGGCGGCCTTCACGGCCTTCTCCTGCGCCTCCCGGTCCGACGCGGCGGCGCGGGCCGCGTCCTGCGCGTTGGAGCCGGCCTGGGTGTTGGCCGCGGTGGCTCCCTGCGCGGAGGTGCCCTGCCCTTCCGAGGGGGTTACCTGCGCGACGACCGCGCCGCCCCCGCTGCCCAGGACCTTCACCACCAGCTTGTTGCCGGAGGTCTGGATGTCCGTCTCCACCTCGCGCTCATAGCCGATGAGGATGCGCGCGATGGACGAGGACTCCGTGCCATAGGCCTGCGTGCGGATGCCCGTCACGGTGCCATTGCCGACCGGCAGCTCCTCGGGCACGTCCTTGAAGACGGCGCCGGACACGTCGATGACGAGCCGCGGAGGGTCCGTCATGGTGAAGCTGTTGAAGTCCGGCTTCTTGCTGCCGGAGATCTCCACCGTCCCGCCGCTGACGTTGACGGACGTGATGGTGTTGTAGTCCGCCGGCTGCTGCGCCAGCGCCACCAACGGCACGAGCCACAATCCCAGCAGTGACACCGCCAAGCCCCTCATCGACCCCTCCCGTGACATGCGTCAGAAGACAGACGCGCGCGAAATTATCACGCACCCGGGAGGCACCAACTTTTCAGTCTGGCCGGAACGTCCGCGCTTCAACGCAAGCGCGGCAGGGCCGGCGAGCGCGTGCGGTGCGTGCGGGTGTACTCGATGAGGTTCTTGATGTCGTAGCAGATCTGCCGGATGTCGTGCCCCATGGTGAGCTCGACGTGGCTGTTGCCCTTCACCGGCCGCCACAGCAGGTACTCGCTCTTCGCGGCGCGGTAGACGCTGCGCGTGGACTCCACGGAAGCCAGCGGATCCAGGTCCCCGAAGATGATGGCCATGGGGATTTCAATCTTCCCGAAGCCGCGCTTGAAGTCGTAGTCCGTGCGGTAGCAGACCATCTCGCCCCGGCGGATCCATCGGGCGAACTGTTCAATCACCTTGCGGGGCTCGCGCTCGCCGCCCTCGCGCAGCAGCCACCGGATGTCGTCCCGGCTGACGCGCTCCGTGTTGATGAGCCGGTTCAGCTTGCGCGTGAAGCGCTGATACAGCGCGGACTCGTCCGCTTGCGACAGCTGGCGCTCCGCCCACTTGAGCACCACGTCCACCGGCACCGCGTTGAACACGAGCGGCTTGGGCGCATCCGGCTCCAGGCGCTTCTGGAGCGCGGGGCTGAAGGCGCCCGCCCCCTTCGCCAGCAGCGAGCGGCCCAGCGAGGCCGCGCGGCGGTTCAGGTTCAGCCCGCCCAGCGTCATGTCCACCGCACCCGCGAGCAGCGGCGAGCCGTGCGCCAGCATGCGCAGCAGCATGAAGCCGCGCCCCAGGTCCGCGGGCGACCCGATGGTGATGAGCCCCTCGAAGTCGTCATGGATGCCGGCGTAGCCGTAGCCCAGCATGCCGCCCATGGAGTGGCCGCAGTAGAAGACGCGCTCGCGGCGGGTGATGCGTTTGACGCCGGACACGGCCGCCGGCAGGTCGTAGAGGAAGTAGCTGTCCAGGTCCCAGCCGTAGTCCAGGTCCTGCGGCAGCGGGCGCTTGAAGCGCTCGGCGCGCTCCTTCTGGAAGGCGATGGAGCTCTTGCCGTGCCCGCGCAGCTCCAGGATGTGGATGTCCACGCCGAAGAAGAGCAGGTTCTTGACGAACTGGCCGCTCGTCCACGTGTGCCGGTTCTGGGAGAAGCCGTGCACCAGCAGCAGCGGCTCACCGAACAGCGGCTGCGCGAACGCCTGTTTCACCGGCCGGTAGCGCGTGATGACGAGTGACCAGCCGTCCGCCGTCTCCACCACGTAGTTGGTCTTGGAGTACAACGCCCGGAAATCGACCTCGTCGACGGTGGGCATCGGAGGTCCCGGAAGCGCTGATCTCCAGTCCGGCAGGCGCATGTCTCAAATTTACTGCTGCTGCCGCATCGCGCCAAGGCTTCGGTCGACCAATCGCTTTACGGCGCCTACCAGGAACAATGAGCCCGTCGCTAGAACGAGTCCGTCCGGGCGACCCACTGCATCAGCCCTCGCTCCGGCAAGGGCCTCCTCCAGGGAGGAGTGCGCGGCGACCCGTGAACACAAAATCCGTGCTTCAGGGATGTATCGCTCCGGGGCAAGCGAGCGCGGCGTCTCCAGCGGCGTGAGGTGCACGGAGGCCGCCAGCGGAAACAGGGCTCGCATCATCGGCCCCCGGTCCTTGTCCGCCACCACCCCGAAGACGAGGTGCAGCGGCCGCCCGGCATAGAGCGAGTCCAGGGCCTCCAGCAGCACCGCCACGCCCGCCGGGTTGTGGGCGCCGTCCACCACCACCGTCGGGTCGTGGGACACCTCCTCCAGCCGCCCCGGCCAGCGCGCCGTGGCCAGACCCGCGCGCGCGGCCTCCAGCGTCACCGCCACGCCCCGGGCATGGAGGGCCTCCAGACAGGCCAGGGCCACCGCCGCGTTCTGGTGCTGATACGGACCGCGCAGCGAAATCGTGAGGCCATCGAGCGACCAGGTGGGTCCCCTGTAGAAAAGCGTCCCATCGGACCCGAGGTCGATACCGAAGTCGCGGCCCTCCACCTGGACGGGCACGGCGAGTTGCTCCGCGCGGCGCAGGAGGGAGTCCAGGGCCTCCGGCTCCTGCCGGGACAGGACCACCGGCACGCCGAACTTGAAGATGCCGGCCTTCTCCCAGGCGATTTCGCCGAGCGTGTGGCCCAGGTACTCCATGTGGTCGAAGGACACGGGGGTGACGCACGTCACCACGGGGTTCGCGGCGGTGGTGGCGTCCAGCCGGCCGCCCAGGCCCGTCTCCAGCACGGCCACGTCCACGCGCTCGCGGGAGAAGTGCCAGAGCGCGACCACGGTACCGAACTCGAAGTACGTCATCGGATCCGACAACGCGGAGGGATAGCGCTCCAGGACCTCCAGGATGCGCTGCCCGAAGACCGCGTCCGGGATGTCTTCACCGGAGACGCGGATCCGTTCGTTGACGCGCACCAGGTGCGGAGACGTGTAGAGCCCCACGCGGTGGCCGGCGGCCTCCAGGGCGCGCGCCACGAAGGCGCAGGTGCTGCCCTTGCCGTTGGTGCCGGCGACGTGCAGCGCCGGGTAGTCCCGCTCCGGGTGATCCAACGCGGCGAGCGCGTCCCTCACCCGCTCCAGCCCCAGCTTGATGCCGGAGGGGTTGAGCGCCTGGAAGAAGCGCAAAGCCTCTTCGGGGGTGCGGGGCGCGTCCATGGGTGGAAGCCCGCCGCCCTACCCCAGCATGCCGAGGATCTGCCCCAGCTTCCCGCGCAGGTCCTTGCGGTGGACGATGGCGTCGATCATCCCGTGGTCCAGCAGGAACTCCGAGCGCTGGAAGCCCTCCGGCAGCTTCTGGCGGATGGTCTGCTCGATGACGCGCGGGCCGGCGAAGCCGATGAGGGCCTTGGGCTCCGCGAGGATGATGTCGCCCAGCCAGGAGAAGGACGCGGCCACGCCGCCCGTGGTGGGGTTGAGCATCACGGAGACGTACGGCTTGCCGCTGGTGCGGAAGCGGGCAATGGCCGCGGACGTCTTCGCCATCTGCATCAGGGAGAAGATGCCCTCCTGCATGCGCGCGCCGCCAGAGGCGGAGAACACCACCGCGGGGCACTTGAGCTCGAAGGCGCGCTCGAACACGCGCGTGACCTTCTCACCCACCACGGAGCCCATGGAGCCGCCCATGAACTCGAAGACGAAGGAGCCGATGGAGACGGGGTGTCCCTCGATGCGGCCCACGCCGGAGATGAACGCATCGTTCTCCTCCAGGTTCTTGCGCGTGGACTTGAGCCGGTCCTTGTACTTCTTGGAGTCGGTGAAGCCGAGCGGGTCCAGGGGCTCCAGCTCCTTGTCGAACTCCTCGAAGGAGTCCGGATCCAATGTGGCCGCCAGCCGCGCGCGAGCCGTCCAGGCGTGGTGGTGCTCGCAGTGCATGCACACCATCCAGTTCTTCTCGAGCTCCTGGCGGTAGATGATCTCGTCGCACTGCTCGCACTTGGCCCAGAGGCCCTGCATGCGGGAGGGCTGGGGCTCGGCGGCTTTCTCTGACTCAGCGGCGACGGCGATGCGGGGCTTCTTGGAGAACCAGGCCATGAGGCCCGGGGGTTAATCCGCCCGTCGCGGGCCGTCAATACCCGCGTACGCCGCGCCGCGGCACGTCCCTAGAACTGGAACGTCTCACCCAGCTCCAGGACGTTCACGGGCAGCGGGGCCAGTTCCTTCTTGAGCTGGGTCACGAAGGCGGGCTTCAGGTGGTAGAGCATCACCTGGGCGCCGTTGCGGTCGAACTTGCGCAGCTCCGAGCCCACGGTGGCGGGCGTCAGGTGGCCGGAGATGTCCGCCAGGGCCTGGAGGCTGTTGGGGAAGCTGGCCTCCAGGAGCAGCGCCTTTAGATTTTTCGTGGCGTTGAGCGCCTTCCACAGCTTGTCCGTGGGGCCGGTGTCGCCGCTCATGGCCAGCGACGTCTTGCCGTCGCTGATGATGAAGGCGCACGACTCCACGGGGTGGCTCACCGGCACGCTCTTCACGGTGTACGGGCCCACCTGGAAGGTGCTGCCGGCGCGGAAGGTCTTGATGGCCAGGACGGGCTTGTTGCGCGTGGGGATGCGCGTGAAGTCCGGCCACAGCGAGTTGTTGAACATGTTCTCGCGCAGCGCTTTCGCGCACTCGCGGGAGGCATGGATGGTGACGGGCTTGTCCCTGCGGCCGATGACCAGGTCGGCGAGCAGCGGCAGGTCCTTCACGTGGTCGAAGTGGCTGTGGCCGACGAGGATGTCGTCCACCTTGCAGAGCTGATCCAACGAGAGCGTGCCGGTGAGTGCGCCCGCGTCGAGCGCGAGCACGTCGTCCACGAGGAAGCAGGTGCTCCTGCACGTGGGAAGCTCGCCGCCGTGGCACCCGAGGACTTGCAGCTTCACGCTAGAGGTCTCCGAACTTCCACTTCATCTCGAGGTAGTTGAGGAAGTCATGCAGCCGGGCCGTGTCGTACACGGTGATCCTGTCACCGCTGCGCTCGATGAGGCCCGCGCGCTCCAGGCGATCCAGCATGCTGCGCACGGCGGGCTCGCCCACGCCAATCTGCCGGGGCATCTCCCGGACGGCGAAGTCCACCTCCACGCCCTCCTCCAGCGGCCGGCCGCGCGTCTGGCAGGCCTGGAGGATTTGATGGACCACTCGGCTGGCGGGGTCGCCATGGAGCAGGTTCTCAATCTGGGCGTCCGCCTCGGAGAGGCGCTCGGCCAGCTTCTTGATCATCCGCACGGCGATCTCCGCGTTGCCGCGGATCATCGCCTCGAAGGTCTTGGGATCGATGACGAGCAGCTTCGCGTCGTCATGCACCACGGCGGAGGCGTTCCGGGGCTTGTTGGAGATGATGGCCATCTCCCCGAAGAATTCGCCTGGCCCCAGGACCGCGAGCACCTTCTCCACGTCGCGTACGCGCTTGGAGATGGCGATCTTCCCGGACTGGATGACGAACATCTCCTTGCCGATCTCTCCCTCGCGGAAGAGCTCGGTGCCCTTGGGGAACTCCTTGCCAAAACGTTGAAAGAGGGTTTCCTCGGCGCCCATCTGGCCCGCGAGTCAATCAGCCCCCACCCCACCGGTCAAATATCCCAGACCGATATCGTGCGGGCGCCCGAGGGCAGTGAGCCGCCGCAAACCCGACACGTCCCTTCCGAGGCCCGAGACAGGGGCCCCCGGGAGGGGTACAAGGCCGGCCCGTGGGAACGACCTACAAGCAGTCCGGAGTAGACATCGAGGCCGGCGACGCGTTCGTCGAGAAGATCAAGCCCCATGCCGCGCGCACCACGCGCCCTGAAGTCCTGGGCGGGGTGGGTG
>NZ_RAWP01000088.1:0-43474 GCF_003668935.1 Corallococcus sp. AB032C
GTGGGGGAAGCTTGCCGGTGGGCGGGGGGGTCCGCATCCCTCAAGAGACAAGGAGGCGTGAAGATGGCGGACAAGAGGCTCTGGATCCTGGTGGCCAACGCGAGTCGCGCCCGGCTCTTCGCCACGGATGCGAAGGCGGAGAAGTGGGACCTCATCGAGCAGTTCCAGCATGACGAGAGCCGCACCAAGCCCGTCGAGCTGTTCAACCAGGCGGACAACCCCAACGCCGGCACGCTGCACGGCCCGGTGCCGGAGAACGACCCGAACGGCCGCAGGGAGCTGGAGCACGAGCGCTTCGCCCGGGAGCTGTCCGGGCGCCTGGACAAGGGGGTGGACTCGCACGCGTTCGACCAGCTGGTCATCGCGGCGCCTCCGGCCTTCCTGGGCATGCTCCGGGGGCTGCTCAGCACGCGCGTGAGGCAGCGGGTGCGGCTGGACCTGGACGCGGACTACTCCAGCCTGCCCGCGAGGGAGCTGCCTGACCGGGTGCCGGTGCTGTAGGCGGCCAGCCGGACAGGGGGTTCGGGGCCCGGGTTCTGGTATAGGAATCCGGGTCCTCTTCTTTAGCGCCGGCGTGCCATGCCTTCTTTCATCCTGCCGTCCCTGACGCTGCGTGGGCGGCTGCTGCTGTACATGACCCTGGTGTCGTGCGTGCCGCTCCTGGCACTGACCGGCATGCAAGACAAGCTGATGCGCCAGCAGACGGAGGCGCAGATCAACACCTCCCTGCGCATGGAGGCGGAGGGGTTCAAGGACCTGCTGGAGTCCACCCTGGCGGAGCGCGAGGCGAGCGCTCACAGCTGGGCGGAGGATCCGGTCCTGCGCCAGGCGCTGCGCACGAAGGACCCCACCGCGAGCGACGCGATGCTGTCGCTATTGCAGCGGCGCTACCTCACCCTCAACGGCATCGTGCTCTTCAGCGACGACGGCGCGGCGGTCTCCGCCAGCACGACAGCGCTGCGCGAGGCCTACGCCGGGAGCGCGGACGCGGTGCGCAAGGCGCCGTGGTTCCAGAAGGCGCAGGCTGGCACCACCACCGCCGAGGGCGTGGAAGCCGAAGACCCCATCTACAGCGTGCACGTGCTGCCGCTGGCGGTGCCGGTGATGGACGAGCGAGGCCAGCGGCTGGGCGTGCTGCTCGCCGCGTTCGACTGGGGCCAGGTGGGAGAGCTGGTGAAGCCCGCGCTCGCCCGCGCCCAGCTCCGCGGCCACGCCACCTTCTCGCTGGAGATCCAGGGCGCGGACGGCCGGACGCTGTTCGACACGCGCCAGGGCGAGCACGACGACTCGGGCCGCGTGGGAGTGGTCGCGGTGAACGGCTCGGAGGTGCGCGACGTGGGGGACGGGTGGAGGTTCATCGCCCAGGTGGACCCCGCGGAGGCCTACGCGCCCCTCAACGAGATGCGCCGGCTGGTGCTGGGGCTGGCCGCCCTCTTCGTGGCGTCGGTGGGCCTGGGCTCGTGGGTGCTGGCCCGAGGCATCACCCGGCCGCTGCGCGCGCTCGGTGAGGTGGTCCGCCGCGTGGTGAAGGAGGGCGACCTCACGCAGGAGATGGAGGTGAAGGCGGGGCGGGACGAGGTGGGCGAGCTGACGCAGGCCTTCGCGCAGATGATGAAGAACCTGCGCGAGACGGCCACCAGCCTCCAGGAGGGCACGCACGTCCTCAGCGAGACCGTGGCGGAGCTGAACCTCGCCTCCGAGGTCCAGGAGCGCAACGTGGCCCGCCAGGCCGCCGCGCTCCAGGAGACGCAGGTGACGGCGCAGGAGATCAAGCAGACGTCGCTGCTGGCCGCGGAGAAGGCGGAGACGGTGCTGGGCGTGGCGTCGCGCGCGGAGGAGGTGGGCCGCGCGGGCGAGGTCGCCATCCGCGACAGCCTGGGCGGCTTCCAGGGGCTGCACGAGCAGTCCGGTGAGATGGCCATGCGCATCGTGCAGCTCAACGAGCGCACGCAGCAGATTGGCGGCATCACCCAGACGGTGAAGGACCTGGCGGACCAGTCCAACATGCTCGCGCTCAACGCGGCCATCGAGGCGGTGCGCTCCGGCGAGCACGGCAAGGGCTTCAGCGTGGTGGCGCGCGAAATCCGCAACCTGGCGGACCAGTCCATCCAGGCCACGGAGAAGGTGCGCGACATCCTGGGGGACCTGGGCCACGCCATCATCTCCACGGCGAAGATGACGGAGCAGAGCCACTCCAGCGTCGCGGAAGGGCTGGAGCAGGTGCGCACCAGCGGCGAGCACCTGAAGGAGCTGGCCACCATCGTCCAGGACAACGCCGCGGCGGCGCGGCAGATCGCCGGAGCGGTGAACCAGCAGAACGCGGGCATCGCGCAGATCTTCAGCGCCGTGACGGATTTGTCCTCCATGATGACGGAGACGCAGACCAGCCTGAAGTCCACCACCGGCGCGGCGAAGCGGCTGCAGGAAGTCGCCAGCCAGATGGAAGGCGTCGCGCGCGCCTACCGCATCTGAAACAGGAGTCACCGTGTCCGCCGTGAAGGCCGTGTTGCTGGACCTGGGCAACGTGCTGGTGTTCCACGACAACTCGCTGCTCTTCGCGAGGCTCGCGGCGCGGGCGGGGTTGGAGCCGCAGGAGGCCGCGAGGCGGCTCACCGGCGCGGGCTGGACGGCGGCGAACCGGGGCCTGCTGGACGCGGAGGGCATCCGCAAGGACGTCTGCGGCGCGCTGGGCGTGGACCTGCCCATGGAGGAGTTCGCGCCCATGTGGAGCAGCCACTTCAAGGTGCACGACGCGGTGCTGCCGCGCGTGGAGGGGCTGGCCGGGCGGGTGAAGTTGGTGCTCGTTTCCAACACCAACGCGCTGCACGTGGCCTACCTGAAGCCGCTCTTGCCCGTGCTCCAGCGCTTCGACGCGCTGGTGATGAGCTGCGAGGTGGGGCACGTGAAGCCGGAGCCGGCCATCTACCAGCTCGCGCTCCAGCAGGCGGGCTGCGCGCCGCAAGAGGCCGCCTTCTTCGACGACCTGCCGGAGTTCGTGGACGCGGCCCGCGCGCTGGGACTGCGCGGGTACGTCTTCACGGATGCCCCTGCGTTCGACGCGCAGCTGAAGTCGCTGGGGCTGTGAGCCCCGAAGCGGATGGATTCAGAGTCCATCCGCTCGCATGGATATTGACGTGACAGCCTGTCATGCCGATACATTCCGGGATGAAATCCATTCGAACGGATGGATTTTGGGAGTCCACGGCACATGGCTCGACCGGAAACCTCCTGGCTCCGTCCCCTCGCGGAGGCAGTCAGGGCACAACGCACGAAGCTTGGATTGACCCAGCAAGAGGTCAGCGTCCTGGCGGGTTGCGGACCTGTCTTCATCTACGACGTGGAGAACGGCAAGAAGGCCACGCTGCGCCTGGACAAGCTCCTGGACGTCCTCCATGTCCTGGGACTCCAGTTGACGCTCGAGCCGGGCCAGCACCGCCTTCGGGTGAGCGAGCCGGCGTCATGATCCGCCCGACCGACATCGAGGTCGCGGAGGTGTGGCGCGAGTCCACCCACGTCGGCTCCATCACCCGAACCGCTCACGGCTCCATCTTCGAGTACGCGGCGGACTTCTTCGAGCAACACGCGGCAAGGCCTGGTGGCATCGCGGTCCACCTGCCCTATTCGAGACGCCGCACCGAGACCCTGGGCACCAACCTCCACACCTACTTCGCGGGACTCCTTCCTGAAGGACTCCGGCTGCGGGTCCTCCTCCAAAACGTCAAGACGTCGGAAGACGACCTGCTCAGCCTGCTGGTGGCGGCGGGGGCCGATACCGTGGGGGACCTCTCCGTCGTTCCCCAGGGACAGACATTCCCGCGACCCGTCCCTCGCGGAGCGAAGTGGAAGCCCGAGTCCGTTCTCTTCACGGACCTCTTCGCCCAGAGCCTCCCGCGCCTGGGGACGGAGAACACCGAGCCGACGATTCCAGGCGTCCAGGAGAAGCTCTCCGCCTCCACCATCTCCTTCCCGGTGTCTTCGTCGGGGCAGCGTGACTACATCCTGAAGCTCAACCCACGGGACAAGCCCGAGCTCGTGCGCAACGAGCACTTCTTCATGAACATGGCGAAGCAGTGCGGCTTGCGCGTCGCCACCACGCGGCTCATCCATGACCGTGATGGGAACGACGGGCTGCTCGTCGAGCGCTTTGATCGCAGCTGGATGAAGGCGGAGAAGCACCTGCGCCGCATCCACCAGGAGGATGCCTGTCAGTTCCTGGATCGCTACACCAGCGACAAGTACCGGCTCACCTGCGCGGCCATCGCCGAGGGCCTGCGAGAGAACTGCGCCGCGCCCGTTCCCGAGCTCGCGCGCTTCCTCCACCTTCTCGCGTTCAGCTACCTCATCGGGAACGGGGACCTGCACGCCAAGAACGTGAGCATCCTGGCGGAGGGGCCCGGAGGCGGTTTCCGTTTGTCACCCGCCTATGACCTGCTCACCACCCTGCCCTACGGCGATCACCGCATGGCCCTGAAGTTCGAAGGGCGCGACGACAACTTCCGGCGCGCGCACTTCATCTCATTTGGTGAGCGTTACGGCGTGAACGCGAAGGCCGTCAGCGCCATGCTCGACAAGCTGTGCACCGGCGCGGAGCCCTGGCTGGAGCGCCTGGAGGAGATTGGCTTCGACGCGCGCCGCACGGACTTCCTGCGGCGGACGATGCACAAGCGCCTGCAGGAACTCCGCGCCCCGTAGCGCGCCTACCGGTAGCGCGCGAGCGGCGGCTCACCGTGGGCGGCCTCCGTCCACTTGAGCATCGCGGGCAGGCCCAGCACCGCATCGCGGTACGCGGCGATCTCCGGGCGGAACGGGATGCCGTAGGTGACGAAGCGGGTGATGACGGGCGCGAAGAACGCGTCCGCGATGGAGAAGGCGCCGAAGAGGAAGGGCCCGCCCTTTCCGTAGCGCTCGCGGCAGCCCACCCACAGCGCCTGGATGCGCGCGATGTCCGCGTGCACGCCCGGCGCGTCCACCCCCGGCACCGTCTTGCGCGCCAGGAGGTCCATGGGCAGGTTCGTGCGCAGCGCCGTGAAGCCCGAGTGCATCTCCGACGTCACCGAGCGCGCCATCGCGCGCATCGCGCTGTCCGCGGGCCACAGCTTCGCTTCCGGGAAGGCCTCCGCCAGGTACTCGCAGATGGACAGCGAATCCCACACCACCGTGTCGCCGTGCTTGAGCACCGGCACCCGGCCGCTGGGCGAATGCAGCGCGATGAGTGCCGCCGTCTCCGGCGTGTCCAGCGGCACCAGCACCTCCCGGAACGGCTGGCCGGTGTGGGCCAGGGCCAGGTAGGGGCGCAGCGACCACGAGGAGTAGTTCTTGGAACCAACAACCAGGGTGAGCTCGGACATGGCGCGGCACCATACCGCCGCGCGTCCGGCAGTCAGCGTCAACCGTCCGCGCGCGCGCGCTTACGGCCCAGCAGTGAACGCACGCGCGACATGAGCGCCCGCTCGCCGCGGCCCTCCGCCGGCGAGTCGATGCGGAACACCGCCACCGGCAGCCGGATGTTCTTCAATTCGTTGCGGCCCAGCTTCACGGGAGGCGCCTTCAGCCGTCCCTCCAGCTGCGCGGCCACCGTCTCGCTGACGTAGACAGTGCCCGGACGCGCCAGGGACTCGATGCGGGCCGCCAGGTTGACGCCCTCGCCGAAGATGTCGCCGTCGCGGTGCACCACCATGCCCAGGTGCGCGCCCGCGCGGACGGACATCCGACGCTCGGTGGGGACGGCGCGGTTGCGAGCATCCACGGCGTCGCGCCACTCCAGCGCGAAGGCCACCGCGGGCGGACCCGACTCGAACTCCAGGAGGAAGCCGCCCTCCTCCATCCGCTTCACCTCGCGGCCACCGTGCCGCGCGAGCAGCCCGCGCACCAGTTGGCCCTGCTCTTCATGCAGCGCTTGTTGTAGCGACTCATCCCGCCAGCGTTGACCTGCAGGGGCCTCCATGTCCGTGAACATGATGGCCGACATCGTCCGGGGCTCCGGGGCCTCCACCACCATCGTGCATCCTCCCTCCCCCCGGCGTGAGACGACCGAGATGCTACCGCACGTCGGGCGCCGACTCCCAACCACCCCGGGAAGGCGCCCGGACGGAAGGCGTTCCGGGGAACGCAACCGTGCGAAGACAGAGGCGGATCCAGGTCCGCATCCCCAAGGTAGCGACTTCCTGACGCGACGCACCAAGCACCCGTGAGGTTCTGGACCGGGGCTGTCGTGCACCCGACGCGTCGCGGTGGGAGACGTCCAGTGCGAGTCAGGTGACGGGGGCGAGCCACGTCCGCGCACGGCCATGGGGGCCCGCGGGCGATGATCCACTCAGACGAGAAGGTCCGGCAGATGGCGCGCTCGCTGCTGCCGTCGAAGCACCGGAAGCAATCGCGCGAGGCGCGGGAGCGCATCCACCGTGAGGCCCGCCAGGAGGTCCGCCTGGAGCTGGCGGCCTGGGTCCGAAGTGGAGACCTGGAGCAGGACGTGCCGCTCCTCGCGCCGTGGGAGCGCAAGGAGATCCGCATGGAGGTGCGGTGGCGGCGCGACGGCGACAAGGTGATGCCGTTCATCCGCTGGGCCACCGCGCGCACGCGCGAGCTGCGCCGGGAGGACCGCTTGAGCCACGTGCGCAGCCTGCTGCCCAGGGGCGTCATCGGCGAGCACGCGCTGGGCCACGTGAAGCACACGACCGCGTTCGAGGATCCCATCGAGAAGGCGTGGCGCAATCGCTACTGGCTGCGCAAGCAGGCGCAGCGCAAGGGGGCACTGTGGGATCGAGGTGAGCAGGCGCGGCTTCTGCGTGCGCTCATCCAGGAGCCCGACGGCCAACGCACCTTCAACCGCTTCCTGCGAGAACGCCACGCCTGTGCATCCGCGCCGCGCAACCAGGGGTCCTGGCCCAGGAAGGGACTTCCGCCGCACCGGCCGCTCCTGGGCCTGCATGACGTGCTTCCCTTCCTGGACACCCTGACGCGTCATCCCTGGGGCAACGCCGTCCGCACCTGGGGACAGCAGGAACCGCCGGCACACTGGGTGCGGCTGTTCCTCCAGCGCTTCAAGGCGCACCGGGGTTACATCCCGTCGGTGCGCGCCACGCTGGAGGCGGAGGGCCTGCTGGAGCGCCCCGAGAAGGCCCGGCTCTGGAAGCCCCCGGGACGATGAGCCCTCCCGAACCTGTCCGGCCGCCGGACAGGTCGGGACCGCGTCGACGCCCTCAGCGAGCCGGAGCCGCGGACGCCGCCTGCGCGCCCTTCAGCTCATTGACGACGCGGGTGGCGCCGTACACGTGCTCCAGCGCGGCCATGATGCCGTCGCCGTGCACCGCCACCGCGCGGTTCGTCTCCGGCACGTAGAGGTAGCGGCCGCCCAGCGACGGGAGGTTGCCGTCGAAGATGAGCCCCACCACCTGCCCGTCCCGGTTCACCACCGGAGAGCCGGAGTTGCCGCCGATGATGTCGTTCGTCGTCGCCATGTCCAGCGGCGTCGCGTCCGGCACCTTCCCCTTCGCCTTCACCCACGGCGCCGGCAGCTTGAAGGGCTCCTTGCCCGTGTCGCGCCCGTAAGCCCCACCGAACGTGGTCAGCGCGGGCACGGCCTTGCCGTTGTCCTCCCAGCCCTTCACCTGCCCGTAGTTGAGCCGCAGCGTGAACGTCGCGTCCGGAGCGCCCGCCGTGCCGTTCACCAGCAGGTACGCCTTCGCCAGCCGCTCACCGTTGCGCTTGAGCACCGCCTCCACCGTGTCCTCGTAGCGCTTGCGCGACGCGCGCGTCTCCGCGTCCACCTTGCGCGCCAGGACGATCATCGGATCCTTCGACGCGTCCACCGCCGCCTTGCCGCCCTCCAGCAGCGCCTTGCGCACCTTCACGTCGCCCAGCTTGGAGCCCTTCACCAGCGCCTTCGCCAGGTCCGCCGGGGCCTCCTTCTCCAGCACCAGGCGCACGAACGGATCATCCGCGCCCAGCGTCTCGCGCAGCTTGTTGAAGCCGAACGTCAGCGTCAGCGTCTCCAGCTCCGCCGGGATGGGCGCCTCCCGCAGCAGCCGCTGCTTCAGCGCCGGCAGCTGGCCGTCGGTGTACTCGCGCAGGCGCTCCGCGTTGGCCTTGGGCAGCTCATCCGCCGCGCGCACCAGCGCCTGGGCGTAGGAGAACAGGTCGGAGCGGAACGCATCCCCCGCGCCCTTCATGCGGTGGTCGTTCGTCATCCGGCGCCACGCGTCCAGCGCCTGCGCCGTCTCCTCCCACATGCCCTGCGTCAGCGCCTTGGCCTGGGGGTTCGCGTCGATGCGCTTGCGCAGCTCCGCCTCCTCCTGACGCTTGCGCGCGAGGACCGCCGGGTCCGCCAGCGTCTCCTGCCGACCCTTCAGCGCCTTCAGTCCGTTCTCCACGCCGCGCAGGCTGGAGCGCGCCACGCGGAAGCGCTCCGGCGACGCGCTGGTGAACTCGCGCAGCGCCCCCCGCATCTCCGACAGCTGGAGCAGCGTCTGGGGCAGCGCCACGTCGCGCTGGAACTCCAGCTCCGCCACCGTGCTCTTGCGCTCCGTGCCGCCCGGGTGGCCGGAGACGAAGACGAGGTCCCCCTCCTTCGCGCCCTCCTTGGCCCACGGCAGGAAGTCCGGGCTCTTCGCCGGCGCGTCGTCCTGCCACACGCGCACGAAGGACACGTCGTAGCCGTAGCGCGGGAAGTTGAAGTTGTCCGCGTCCCCGCCGAACGCCGCCATGGAGAACTCCGGCGCGAAGACGAGCCGCACGTCCTGGAAGCGGCGGTACTTGTAGAGCTGGTACCTACCGCCGTTGTAGAGCGTGACCACGTCGCACCGCACGTCCGCGCCGGTGGTGCACGCGGCCTCCACCGCGGCCATCTCCTTCTTGAGCGCGGTGTTGAAGGCGGCGCCGGTCAGGCTCTTCGTCGCCGCGTTCATCCGCTCGGTGACGTCCGTCATCTCCACCAGCTGGTTGGCTTCGACCTTGGGACAGCGCCGCTCCTCCTTCGCCGTCTTCGCCTGGAAGCCCTTCGCCAGCAGGTCGTCCTTCGCGGTCGTCAGCTCTTCGATACAGCTGCGCACGCAGTGGTGGTTCGTCATCACCAGGCCGTCCGGCGACACGAAGCTGGCGGAGCAGCCACCCGCGAGCCGCACGGAGCCCAGGCGCACCTTGTCCAGCCACGCCTGGGTCGGCTCGAAGCCGTAGGCCTTCTTCACCTGGGCGGCGGGAAAGGCGTCGTAGGTCCACATGCCCTCTTCCGCCGCGGCGGGGAGGGACGACAGCAGGCCAAGCGCGAGCAGTCTGCGGTACACGGGGAGTCTTCCTTCGTGGGTAGGGGAAACGGGCGACCGTTTTGTCAATGCGTCCGGGCGCGCGTCAACCCCGTGGGACGCCGGGTATTCCAAGCCCATCCGGGGAGCGTGGGGTATGCTGGGCGACCCATGTCCGTGAAGCACCACGTCTACCTCGTCCCTGGTTTCTTCGGCTTCACCAACCTGGGCGAGCTCCTCTACTTCGGCCACGCGTACGAGTTCCTGAAGCAGGACCTCGCCCGCAGGGGAATCGACGCGGAGGTGGTGACGATCGTCTCGCACCCCACTGCCTCCATCCGCCAGCGCACCGCGGACCTGCTCAAGGCCGTGAGCGAGACGGCCTCCGGGGATGACGGCCCCATCCACCTGGTGGGCCACTCCACCGGCGGACTGGACGCCCGGCTGTTCGTCTCCCCTGGCGCGCAGGTGTCGGACGCGCTGGAGCTGGAGCCCTTCGCGCGCCGCGTGCGCTCCGTGGTGACGCTGTCCGCGCCCCATGCGGGCACGCCGCTGGCCACGTTCTTCCTGGGCCTCTTCGGCCAGCAGCTGCTGAAGCTCCTGTCGCTGTTCACCATGTACGTGCTGCGCTTTGGCCGGCTGCCCCTGAGCGTGGTGTTCCGCTTCGGGCACCTGATGGCGCGGGCGGATGATCAGCTGGGGTGGAAGGCCACGCTGCTGGATCAGCTCTTCGACCAGCTCCTGGGCGACTTCTCCAGCGAGCGGCGCGACGCGGTGACGAAGTTCCTGTGGGACGTGGGCCGAGACACGTCGCTCATCCCCCAGCTCACGCCGGAGGGCATCGACCTTTTCAACGGCGGCACGCATGACCGGCCCGGCGTGCGCTACGGCTCCGTGGTGACGCAGGCCCGGCCGCCGTCCCTGCGCACGCGGCTGGCCGCGGGCCTGGACCCGTACGCGCAGCTCACGCACACCATCTACGCGTTCGTGTACGGCAAGACGCAGAAGATGCCGCTCACGCAGCTGCCCCTGCACACGCCCGCGCAGACGGCGGCGCTGGTGCAGGCCTACGGCGCCATGCCCGGCCCCACCGCGTGTGACGGCATCGTGCCCACGCGCTCGCAGGTGTACGGCCGCGTGCTGGCGGCGGTGCGCGCGGACCACCTGGATGCCATTGGCCACTTCGACCAGCCGGCGCACCAGCCTCCGCACGTGGACTGGCTCATCTCCGGCTCCGGCTTCCGCCGCCCCCAGTTCGAGGCGATGTGGAAGACCATTGGCGACTTCCTCATGGAAGAGGAAGCGCCGCGCTAGCTTCCTCGCCTCGCTTCACCGCCCTGGAGCCGCGCCATGAAGACCCTTCGCTTGTGGTCCGCCTGTCTCACGCTCACCGCCTGCGCCAGCACGAACACCGCTTCACGCACGCCCCCCGCCGCGCCCGGCGTGAAGCTCTACGCCATCAATTGCGGCCGCGTGGAGCTCGGCGACTCCGGCTTCATGGCGGACGACGGTTCGATGAAGGGCGTGCCCGCCGAGACCGTCGTTCCGTGCTACCTCATCCGCCATCCGAAGGGAGACCTGCTCTGGGACAGCGGCCTCTCCGAGAGCATCGCGGACATGCCGGACGGCCTGCGCCCGCAGGGCCAGCCCGTGCACTTCGAGGTGAAGAAGAAGCTCACCGCCTCGCTCGGCGAGCTGGGGCTCTCCCCCGCCGACATCGAGTTCGTGTCGTTTTCCCACCTGCACTTCGACCACGCAGGCAACGCCAACCTGTTCGCGGGCTCGACGTGGATCGTGGATGCGGAAGAGCGCGACAGCGCCTTCTCCGAACAGGCCCACCGGCGCGGGGAGGTCCCCCACTACAGCGCCCTGGAGCAGGCGAAGACCGTGCGCATCGAGGGTGACGCCCCCTACGACGTGTTCGGCGACGGCACCGTCTCCATCCACCAGGCGCCCGGGCACACGCCCGGCCATACCGTGCTGCTGGTGAAGACGGCGAAGTCCGGCGCCGTCCTGCTGACCGGCGACCTGTGGCCGCTGCGCGAGTCCCGCGAACGGCAGCTGGTGCCGGTCTACAACGCCAGCCGCGAACAGACGCTGGAGTCCATGAAGCGCGTGGAGGCGCTGGCGAAGGACTCCAACGCCCGGGTCATCCGCGAGCACGTGCCCGAGGACTTCGCCGCGCTGCCCGCGTTCCCCGCGCCGCTGGAGTAGGCCCTACCCGCGCTTGAACACGGCCAGGAAGCGCGATTCGGCGACGCACTGGCCGTCGGTGCCCAGCAGGCGCACCGGGATCCACGCCTCCGACTTGTCGCCCGTCGCGCGCAGCTCCGACGCGAGCTTCTGAAGAAGCTCCTCCCCCGGCTCGCACACCGCGCTCACCGCCGTCTTCGCCTTCGCGTGGAAGGCGACCTCCATGCGGTTGACCAGCATCTTGTATTGGCCAGGCGGGAAGCGGCGGAAGAGCATCACGCCCATCGTCAGCTCCATCACCGTCACCTGGGCGCCCAGGTACACGCTGCCCACGTGGTTCTTCGTCTTGCGGTTCAGCGGCACCGTCGCCTTCACGCGCGCGTCCGTCACCTCGTCCACGCGGTAGCCCATGGCCGCAGCCAACGGGACGATGTTCTTCACCGCCAACGTCGTCAGCGCGTTCGCCGCGCCCGGCGACACCTGCCGCACCTTCTCCACCATCTCCAACGCGAACATCCGGTCCTCCACCCTTCCCTGCTGACGTCCCGCGCGCATCCTAGCCACCCGGCGCTTCCGGCATAGAGTCCGCGGACCTATGGGTGATAGCGCGGACGTGGTCGTCATCGGCGCGGGCGTCGCGGGACTCACCGCGGCCCGGGACATCGCTCGCACCGGCGCCACCGTCGCCGTGCTGGAGGCACGAGACCGCGTGGGCGGACGCACCCTCACCCGCGAGCTGGGTGGAGGGCTCGTGGACCTGGGCGGCCAGTGGGTGGGCCCCAAGCAGCGCCACGTGCTCAAGCTCGCGGACGGCCTGGGCCTCCAGCGCTTCCCCCAGCACCACCAGGGCACCAAGGTGCTGGAGCTGCGCGGCGAGCGCCGCACGTACCAGGGCAAGGTCCCGTCCCTGCCCCTCCTGTCGCTGTTGGATTTGCAGCGCATCGTCTGGAAGCTGGATGGACTGGCGAAGCGAGTCCCCCGCGAACAGCCCGCCGCCGCGCCGAAGGCCGCCGAGTGGGACGCCCTCACCGTGGAGGACTGGAAGCAGCGCCACGTGCCCACCTGGGGGGCCCGCGCCGCGCTGGACATCGCCACCCGCGCGGTGTTCGCGGCGGAGCCTTCCGAGTTGTCCTTCCTGCACTTCCTCTCCTACGTGCACTCCAATGGCGGCCTCATGCCGCTCACCGAAATCGAGGGCGGTGCCCAGGCGGAGCGCTTCGTGGACGGGGCGCAATCCCTCTCACGGCGGCTGGCGGAAGGACTGCCCGAGGGCCGCGTCGTCCTCTCCGCGCCCGTGAAGGCCCTGCTCCAGGACGCTCGCGGCGTCACCGCCACCACGGAGGATGGCCGGACCTTCCGCGCTCGCTACGCGGTGGTGGCCACTCCGCCCGCGCTCGCGGAGCGCATCGACTTTGGCGCGGACCTGCCGCCGGGCCGCCGCCGCGCGCACGCGGACATCCCCATGGGCAGCGTCATCAAGGTCGTGGCCACCTACGCCACGCCCTTCTGGCGCGAAGCGGGCCTGTCCGGCGAGGCCGTCAGCGACGCGGGCCCGGTGCGCCTGTGCTTCGACGACTGCGGTCCGCACGGCCACCACCCCGCGCTCGTGGGCTTCTTCCTGGGCGACACCGCCCGCGCGTGGACCGGGCGCCCCGCGGAGGACATCCACCGCGCGGCGCTCGCGGACTTCGCGCGCTTCTTCGGCCCCCAGGCCCTGTCGCCCGTGGCCATCGCCGCGCTGGACTGGAAGCAGGAGGCGTTCAGCGCCGGCTGCTACACGGGCCTGCCCCGCCCCGGCACCCTCACCGCCATTGGCGACGCGCTGCGGGCGCCGTTCGGCCGCGTGCACTGGGCGGGCACCGAGACGGCCATCGAAGGCTGTGGCTACCTGGACGGCGCGGTGGAGTCCGGCGAGCGCGCCGCCACGGAGGTCGCCGCCCGGCTGACCGCCCCCGACGCGGGCTGATCATCCATGACGCCCGGCCGCCCGCCCTTCGAGCCAGCCGGGCGGCCAGGCGAAATATGCCGCGCCGTGGCCAAGGGCACGGCCCATCCCCACCCTGTGGGAAGCGCCGAGACGTCATGCCGACGGCCTGCCGCGCGCACCCCACCAGCGAGGGACCAGGACCATGTACACGACCAGCCACGTGAACCTTCCCCAGGACGCGCGCGAGGAGCTCATCGACATGCTCAACACGCTGCTCGCCAACGCCATCGACCTGCACTGGCAGGTGAAGCAGGCCCACTGGAACATCCGCGGCACGCACTTCTACAGCCGCCACCTGCTCTTCGACGAAGTGGCCAAGCACGCACGCAAGCACGCGGACTCCTACGCCGAGCGCGCGGGCGCGCTGGGCGGCTACGCCCAGGGCACCATCCGCCTGGCCACCAACAACAGCCAGCTGCCCGAGTACGACCTCCAGGCCGTGGACGGCGAGGCCCACATCCGCGCGCTGGTCGAGCGCGTGGGCCGCTACGCCGCCAGCCTCCGCGACGGCATCAACAAGTCCGACGAGGCGAACGACCCCGTCACCGCGGACATCCTCACCCAGACCCTGGGCGAGACCGAGGAGGACCTCTGGTTCCTGGAGAGCCACCTCAACGGCGACGCGCGCGCGGGCGCCACCCTGCCTCCCAAGGGCGGCAACCGCCGGGGCCGTCAGGCCGAGGACATCAGCCAGGCCTCCACCTGACGCCTGACGCCACTCGCATCCGCCTCCCTGGCAGGTTCTCCTGCGCGGGGAAGGCGGGGAGCGTATAGAACGCGTCCCCGGATTCCAGGAGGACGCGTCCCATGGCGGCAGGGCTTCCCGAAGACCGTCTCGACGGCAAGGTGTGCCTCATCACCGGGGCTACCGGTGGCATTGGCCAGGAGACGGCCAAGGCGCTGGCGCGGCGGGGGGCCACGCTGGTGCTCTCCGGCAGGGATGAGGCCCGCACGGCGGCAACGGTCGCCGCGGTGCGCGAGGCTGCCCCCGGAGCGCAGGTGGAGACGCTGCTCGCGGACCTGTCCTCCCTCCAGTCCGTGCGCGACCTGGCGAAGGCGTTCCGCGACCGCCACCCTCGGCTGGACGTGCTCATCAACAACGCGGGCCTCATCATCGACCGGCGCCAGGTGACGGTGGACGGCTACGAGGCCACGTTCGCCACGAACCACCTGTCCCACTTCCTCCTCACCCACCTGCTGCGCGACCTGCTGGTGGCGAGCGGCCCCGCGCGCATCATCAACGTGTCCTCGGAAGGCCACCGGCTGGCGCACTCGGACTTCCTGGACGACCCGCAGACGGAGAAGCGCCGCTACGACGGCATCCGCGTCTATGGCAACGCCAAGCTCAGCAACATCCTCTTCTCGCGCGGGCTGACGAAGCGGCTGGCCGGCACGCAGGTCACCGCGAACGCGCTGCACCCCGGCGTGGTGGCCACGGGCTTCGGGCTCAACAGCCAGGGCTTCTTCAAGCACCTCATCAAGCTGGGCGCGCCCTTCATGCTCTCCCCCGAAAAGGGCGCGAGGACGTCCATCTACCTGGCGTCGTCGCCGGAGGTGGCGGGCGTCAGCGGCGAGTACTTCATCAAATGCCGCAAGGCGAAGCCGTCGTCCGCCGCCCGGGACGAAGCGCTCGCGGAGCGGCTCTGGCAGGTGAGCGAAGAGCTCACGGGAGTGAAGGCATGATCGACCTGTACACGTTCAAGACCCCCAACGGCCGCAAGATCTCCATCGCCCTGGAAGAGCTGGGCATCCCCTACAAGACGCACGCGGTGGACATCTCCAAGGGCGAGCAGTTCAAGCCCGAGTTCCTGGCCATCAATCCCAACAACAAGATTCCGGCCATCGTGGACCACGACGCGCCGGGTGGACGGCCGTTCGCCCTCTTCGAGTCCGGCGCCATCCTGCTGTACCTGGCGGAGAAGACGGGCGCGCTGATGCCAGCGGATCCGCGCGGCAAGGCGGAAGTGACGCAGTGGCTGATGTTCCAGATGAGCGGCCTGGGGCCCACCCTCGGCCAGCTCAACCACTTCGGGCGCTACGCCTCCGCGAAGATTCCCTACGCCATCGACCGCTTCGAGGCCGAGGCGAAGCGCGTCCTGGGCGTGGTGGAGCAGCAGCTGTCGTCGCGGGACTACCTGGCCACCACGTACTCCATCGCGGACATCGCCACGTACCCGTGGCTGAAGGGCTCGCGGGACTTCTTCCCGGAGCTCTTCAACAACATGCCCAACATCCTCCAGTACCTGCACCGCGTGGGCAGCCGTCCCGCGGTCCAGCGGGGCATGCAGATTCCCTGACGTCTGTTGTTTCCATCCATGGCCTCGCTCGAACAGCTCGTCTTCGACAACAGCTACGCCCGCCTGCCCCCCGGGTTCGCCGCCCGGGTGGCCCCCGCGCCCTTCCCGGACGCGCACGTGGTGAGCGTGAACCCGGCGGCCCTGCGGCTCTTGGGATTGGACGCGGAGGAGGCCGCGCGCCCGGAGTTCGCGCGCGTGTTCGGCGGGGCCACGCCGCTGCCCGGCATGGAGCCCCTGGCCATGGTGTACGCGGGGCACCAGTTCGGCGTGTACGTGCCGCGCCTGGGAGACGGCCGCGCGCTGCTCCTGGGCGAGGTGCGCGGCCCGGACGGCGACAGATGGGACCTGCAGCTGAAGGGCGGCGGGCCAACGCCCTTCTCGCGCGGCGGTGACGGACGCGCGGTGCTGCGCTCCACCGTGCGCGAGTATCTGGCCAGCGAGGCCCTGCACGCACTGGGCATCCCCACCACGCGGGCCC
Source organism: Corallococcus sp. AB032C (assembly GCF_003668935.1). Classification (NCBI taxonomy): domain Bacteria; kingdom Pseudomonadati; phylum Myxococcota; class Myxococcia; order Myxococcales; family Myxococcaceae; genus Corallococcus; species Corallococcus sp. AB032C. The sequence continues at coordinate 16,192 of NZ_RAWP01000088.1, forward strand.
TGTGCATCCTGGGCAGCCGCACGCCGGTGTACCGCGAGGAGGTGGAGACCGGCGCCATGCTGGTGCGCCTGGCCCCGTCGCACGTGCGCTTCGGCACCTTCGAGTTCTTCCACCACACCGAGCAGCCCGGCCACGTGGCCACGCTCGCGGACCACGTCATCGCCGCGCACTTCCCGCACCTCGCGGGTCAGGAGGGCCGCCACGCGCGCTTCTTCGCGGAGGTGGTGGAGCGCACCGCGCAGCTGGTGGCGCGCTGGCAGGCGGTGGGCTTCGCGCACGGCGTGATGAACACCGACAACATGTCCATCCTGGGGCTCACGCTGGACTACGGCCCCTATGGGTTCCTGGACGACTTCGACCCCGGCTTCGTCTGCAACCACTCCGACCACCAGGGCCGCTACGCGTTCGACCAGCAGCCCCGCGTCGCGCTGTGGAACCTGGCCTGTCTGGGCGAGGCGCTGCTCACGCTCATCACCGAGGACGAGGCGCGCGCCACGCTGTCCCTCTTCCAGCCCACGTTCGCGCGGCACTTCCTGACGCGCATGCGCGAGAAGCTGGGCCTGACGCAAGGCCGCGACGAGGACCGCTCGCTCCTGGAGGACCTGTTCACGCTGATGGCCGGCTCACACGTGGACTACGCGCGCTTCTTCCGCGCGCTGAACCGGTTCGACTCCAGCCCCGGTGCTCGCAACGACGCGCTCCGCGACCACTTCCTGCCGCCAGAGGGCTTCGACGGGTGGGCCGAGCGCTACCGGGTGCGGCTGGAGTCAGAAGGGAGCGTGGACGGTGAACGCCACGCGCGCCTGGACCGCGTCAACCCGAAGTATGTGCTGCGCAACTGGGTGGCTCAGCAGGCCATCGCCCGGGCTCAGGAAGGCGACTTCGCGGAGGTGGACCGCGTGCTCGCGCTGGTGTCCGCGCCCTTCGACGAACACCCCGGCCAGGAAGCCTACGCGGCCTCGCCGCCGACGTGGGGCCGGCACCTGGTGGTGAGCTGCAGTTCCTGACGCGCGGGCACAACGGGATGCCGGGCAGGCGGGCAGGCGCCCGCGGACGGGAATCCCGTGGTCGCGGTGCCTAGCTTGGAAGGCATGATCGAACCTGCCGCTCCGCCCCGCATCGTGTTCCGAGCCCTGGGTCCTGGCCTCGTCGGCGCCGCCGCGCTCACGCTGGTGCACGAGAGCGCCCGGCGCGTGTTGAAGCACCCGCCACGCATGGACGTGCTGGGCATGCGCTCCCTGGAGAAGGGCGTCCGCTTCTTCGGCGGCGAGCCCGCGAAGGGACGCCAGCTGCATCGCCAGACATTGGCGGGCGACATCCTGTCCAACGGCCTCTTCTTCTCGCTCGTGGCCCTGGGACGTCCCAAGCGGCCGTACCTGCGCGGCGCCGCGCTGGGCCTGCTCGCCGGCCTGGGTGCGGTGGTGCTGCCTCCGAAGCTGGGATTGGGCCGCAAGCCGTCCCAGGCCCGCCCGTCCACGTCGCTGCTCACCGTGGCCTGGTACACGTTGGGAGGACTGGCCGCGGCGCGCGCCACACGGAAGCTGGTGGCGCGCCGTCAGCCGGAGCCGCCCCTGGGCCGGCCCCTGCATTAGCGCCGGGCGGTGACTGGAATGCGTTGCACGCGGTGGACTACAAGTCTCCGCGATGCATCACATCGACATCCCTTCCGGCGCGATGAACGAGTTCGACCTGCCACCCATCTGCATCGTCACGGGTGAGCGGCAGGGCGTGGTCTTCAAGCCGGTGGGGTTCTCCTGGTATCCGCGCTGGGTTGGCTTCCTCGCCCTCCTCAACCTGCTCATCGCCATCATCGTCGCGTCCGTGATGACGAAGCGGGTGACGGGCACCCTTCCCTTCACGGAAGAGGCCTGGAGCCGGTGGAAGCGCGGGCAGATCATCATGGTCGTGTCGGTGGTGGCCGGCATCGCGCTGCTCATCCTGGCGTTCTCCCTGCTGGCATCCGACGCGCCCGAATGGCAGGGCCTGGTCGCGCTGGCGTCGAGCGTGGCCCTCCCCGTGCTCGCATGGGTCTTCTTCCTGCGCGCCCGGGGCCCCCAGGTGCGGCGCATCGACCCGGACAACATCTCGCTCGCCATCCCCAACGGTCCCGCGGCGTATGCCATCACAGGCCACTTCCTGGCCGGGCTGCCTTCCCCGGTACTGGATGACGGGGAGAGACTGGACGCGAACGACGCTCCGGATCGCGCCGTCTGCGCGCGGCACGACGACATCGTCGCGAACCAGGTGTGCACCCGTTGCGGCGTGTTCATGTGCCCGCGCTGTGAGCGCCGCGTCCGCAGGGAGTCGCCGCCGATGTGCCTGGGCTGCTGGGAGCTGCGGGGCCGCACCATCGGCGCGCAGGCGAAGGACCCCGGCATCACGCTGGCGAACTCAGGCCTGTTCGTGGGCGTCATCTCGGTGATTCCCATATGCTACGTGGTCCAGGTCGTATCGCTGGTGCTCAACACCGTGAGCCTGGTGCGCAACCGGCATCCCGACTCGCCCCGCATCGACCGGAAGAAGGCCATCGCCGGGCTCGCGCTCACCGGCATCGGGCTGTTGCTGACGCTCGGAATGCAGCTGTATTCCGGGGACGGGTAGGCGCTCGGCGCCCCCCAAGGTTGGCGAGTGAAACCCCCTGGCACGGGGGCACTTGCCGGAGACGGAACGGCGACCCCAGCCTGAAGGTCCATGGCCACCGACTTCACCCTCCTGCCCCTGCGCGGCGCTCAGGATGCGTTGCACGTCGTCGTCGAGTCGCCCCGCGGTTCGACGGTGAAGCTGAAATACGACTCGAAGCTCCAGGCCTTCACGCTGTCCCGGCCGCTGACGCGCGGCTTCCGTTACCCATTCGACTGGGGCTTCATCCCCAGCACGAAGGGCCCGGACGGAGACCCGCTGGACGCGCTGGTGTACTGGGACGTGCCCACCTGGCCCGGCGTGGTGCTGCCCTGCCGGCCCCTGGGCGTGCTCCTGGTGGACCAGAAGCCGAAGGGCGCGACGAACGGCGAGCGCGAACGCAATGACCGCCTGCTGCTCGTCCCGGTGAACGCCACCCGCTCGGACGACCTCAATTCCTATCAAGACCTGTCCAAGCGCGAGCGCGAGGAGCTGGAGCACTTCTTCCTCGCGGTGGTGCACTTCGCGGACAAGGACGCGCGCATCCTCGGTTGGGAGGGCCCGGACGCCGCGGAGCGCATGGTTCAACAATACGCCCTCAAGGAGGACTGACCCGCCATGCCGCCTCCCACTCCCATCCGGGGCCTGGGCCCCGACACCGCGCTGGGCGACGCCGCCCGCCGCATCCTCGCCGGCCGGCTCGCCGACGTGCGCCACCCCGAATCCCAGCTGGACGACGAGCTGGGCGAGGACGGCGTGCACGACATGCGCGTGGCCACCCGCCGCCTGCGCGCCGCGCTCCAGGTGTTCCAGGCCACCGGCAAGCTCACCCGGCTGGAGGCGGACGTGAAGCGCCTCCAGGACGCGCTGGGCGACGTGAGAGATTTGCACGTCCAGGACAAGTGGTTGGACACCGCCGCGAAGGGCAAGAAGGACGCGGGCAAGGCGCTGGCCGGCCTGCGCGAATCCCACCTGTCCGGACTGAAGACCCGGGAGAAGAAGCTGCGCGCGGAGTTGGAGCGCTGGACGGACAGCACCGTGCCGCGCCTCCTGAAGAAGGTGGACACGCTGGAGGACACCCACCGCTTCGCCGGCAAGCGCGTGCGAAGCCACCTGCGCCTGCGCCTGCGCCGCGTGGAGAAGCGCCTGGAGCGCTACGCGGACGCGCCGGACGCGGCCTCCGCGCACGCCCTGCGCAAGGACTTGAAGAAGCTGCGCTATGAGCTGGAGATCTTCCAGCCCGCCTTCCGCCGCACCGTGGGCGCGCTGCTGGAGGTCCTGGTGCCGCTCCAGGACGGCCTGGGCGAGCTGCACGACGCCGACGTGCGCCTGGAGCTCTTCGAGCGCGCCGCAGCCGAAGCCCCGCCCGGCCAGCGCAAGGCCGCGCGAAAGCTGCTGCCCCAGGCCCGCGACGAGCGCGCGGAGCGGTCCGCCGAAATCGCCCGCGAGGTGCAGCGCTGGCACGCGGAGGCCATCCCCAAGAGGCTGCGCAAGGCGTTGACCTGACGCACCTGGGTACAATCATCCTGTCAGGCGGTTCTGGTAGACCCCTCGGGGCTGTATCCATCCCGAGGAGTCTGTCCTTGCACCCGAATCCCTCTCGTCTCCTGGCCCTCGTGGCCGGGAGCGCGTTGTTTGTCATTCCCTCGCTACGTCCTGCCCATGCGGCCGACACCTGCGGCCCCGGGGACCTGTACGCGGACGTGCAGCCCGCGTTCACCGCCGCGGGGTTCGACCAACTCCAGCAGGTGACGCTCACCCCTCAGCGGACGCTGCGGTCGGTGAACCCGTTCTGGACGCCCACGTCGGTGGACTCCTTCGTGTTCCCGTCGGACCAACACGTCACCATCAGCTTCGTGTACGAAAGCGCCGGCGCGAGCCACGCGCTGGGCTACCTGTACGTGAGCGACCTGCAGGCGCGCGGCTACGTCAACGCCCAGGGCGACCTGGTGGATGGCAATGGCAACGGCATCGCGGACCTGCACGAGGACCTCTACAACCTGGCCCCGCCCTCCGGTGCCCAGGCCCGCCCGTACATCGGCGTGAGCCCCCGCTGTTTCCAGATCTTCTCGTCCCGTGGCTTTCTCTACCGCCAGCCGGACATGGCGCTCAACGCGAACTGCGCTTCGGCCTTCCTCCCCAACTTGAACATGACGGATGCCCGTCCCGGCCGCACCTCCTCCGCCTACAACCTCATCGTCGACGTCGTCGGGAGCACCCAACTGGGAGCGGGCGGCAACGGCTTTTCGGACAACGGTCTCTTCACGCGCATCCCCAACCTGCTGGAGCCCGCCCACGCGTCCAACAACAACATGGGCATCGGCCACCTGGCCTTCCTCCTGGCCGACGACGACTTCGACAGGGAGACCTACCAGGGGCTGGGCGCCGTCGCTGACGCGACGGAGGTGAACGACGGCGTCCCCGACTACGACGTCTCCGCCTATGACGGCCATGGCCGCCCGAGGACCTCCAACCCGGATCCCGGCATCACGACCTACGACCGCACGGTGGACCTGGGGGTCATCCCGGGCGGACAGGAGGTGGTCTTCTTCCTCGTCTCCGCCTTCGAGCCGATCCACAACACGGACGCGGGCATGGTCTTTCCCTGCCTGCGCAGGGATGCCGACCTCAAGTGCACGCTGCACCTGAGGACGCCCATCAACGTGTTCTTCTCCAAGGCGAAGTGGAACCTGGATCAGGACTTCATGGGCCAGAACCCCGTCGTGTCCCGGAACATGGGTTGTGATTACGACGAGGCCTGCAACTGGACCAACCCGAACTCGTCTTCGCGCGCCTGCACCCTGGCCGGCACCAGCCAGAAGTTGTGCGGGTGGTTGGATTCCGGGGCCCGGATCCGCATGGGAACGTTGCCCTACGGCAACACGACCCTGCCCATGACCGCCACCACCGTCGCCGCGCCGGGCAACCTCGTCATGCCCCACGCCGTGCTGGGCAACGTGGGCCCCGCGTCCGACCGGTGGCTCCTGGCCTTCGAGGACCTCCCGGGTGGAGGCGACCGGGACTTCAACGACGTCGTCTTCATGCTGCGCAACCAGGCGCCCACGGCCGGCCGCGTGCGCTCCACCGTGCTGAGCCCCGAGTCCTCCAGCTGCGCCATCCAGCAGGTGTACATCCACAAGGACGACGCCCAGGACCCCACCTGCACCCCTCCGGTCGCCATCAACTACGCGGTGGCCACCGACTGCCGACTGTGCAGCGCCAGCACGTGCTTCCCCAATCCCACGCCCACCTGGCATCCGGTGACGTTCGACTGGAACCGGGATGCCTTCCTCGACGTGTCTGGTACTCCCGGCCATCAGCTCTGCTGGAAGGCCGACCTGAACCCCGGAAGCGGTTCGTGCCAGGCCACCATCAACAACGTGGACATCGGCTACGAGTCCGGACCCGTCAATCCCTGACAGCCAGGGATTGGCCACCGCTGGAGATACCCGTCACCTCCATCTGATAGACCCTCGGGGCCGTCTCCACCCCGAGGAGTCTGTCCTTGCAGCCTCATCTCCTTCGCCTCCTGGCCTTCGTGGCCGGGGGGCTCCTGCTTGTCATTCCCTCACCGCGCGCGGCCCACGCGGTGCCCTCTGGGACAACCAAGCCCTTTCATGTGCTGCCGCGGCTCACCGGCTTCTCGCAGTCCTCGGCGGTCCTGCCTCCCGGCGGCACCGCGGAGGTGGGCATCCTGGCCATGGATCCCCAGGGAAATCCGCTGACGTTCTCCTGGGACGCCAGCGCGGGCACCCTGGGGACGCAGGTGGACACCGGGTCCTCGAGCCTCCAGACCTGGACCGCGCCGCAGTGCCTGGCGGAGGACGCCACGCCGGTGGCCGTCACGGTCACCAGCTTCTATGGCCAGTCCATCTCCTCGCAGTTCGGATTCAGCGTCGCCCAGGACCTGGCGGTGAACCGTCAGCCGCCGTTCGTGGACTCGGGCTTCGAGCTGTTGGAGAACGCAACCGCCGTGCTCCCGCAGGAGCTGTGGTTGACCGCGCCTGCGGCCCCCACGTCCGCGGAGCGCATCGTGTTCGCGAAGGACCAGCAGCTGAGCGTCACCTTCATCTCCAAGGAATCGGAGGCCACGCACGCGTTCGGCTACGTGTACTACGACGACCTCGTCGCTCGCGGCTACGTGAACGTCCAGGGCACGCCGGGGGATTCGTCGGACGACACGCTGGTGGACGCCAACGGCAACGGCATCGCGGACCTGCACGAGGACCTCTACAACCTGGCCCCGCCCTCCGGTGCCCAGGCCCGCCCGTACATCGGCGTGAGCCCCCGCTGTACCCGGACCTTCTCGTCCCGTGGCTTCACCTACCGCCAGCCGGACCTGGCGCTCAGCTCGACCTGCGCTTCGGCCTTCTTCACCAACCAGGACATGACGGATGCCCGCCCCGGCCGCACCTCCGCCGACTACAACATCATCGCCGACGTCGTGGGAACCGTCCCCCCCATCCCTTCAGCGAACGCGGGCACCGGCTTCTCCGACGAGGGGCTCTTCACGCGCATCCCCAACCTGATGGAGCCCGCCCACGCCGCCAACAACTTCATGGGATTGGGCTCGATGGTCTTCCTGAGCACCGAGGACGACAGCGATCGGGCCACCTATCGCGCGATGGGCCTGGTGCCGGACGCCGATGAGTTCGAGGACGGCATCCCTGACTACGACGTGTCCCGGTACGACACGCGGGGCCAGGTGCGCGCCGTCAACCCGGATCCCGGCATCACGACCTACGACCGCACGGTGGACCTGGGCATCATCCAGGGAGGCAAGGAGATGGTCTTCTTCCTCGTCACCGCCTTGGACGCGGACCACAACCTGGACAACGGCACCGTCTTCCCCTGTCTGCGCAGGGACGCCGACCTCAAGTGCACGCTGCATCTGAAGACGCCGCTGTCCGTGTTCTTCTCCAAGGCGAAGTGGAACCTGGACCAGGACCCCGTGGGCCGGATGCCGACGACGCAGCGGAACATCGGCTGCGCCTTCTCCGACCAGTGCGACCCGGACCATGCCCAGTCCTCCACGAAGGCCTGCCCCGTGGTGACGAACGGCCAGAAGATGTGTGGCTGGATGGATTCGGACGTGCTGCAGCGCATCGCCGGGCCGTCCTACGGGCGCCTCGTCCTTCCCAAGGAAGGCGCCACCGTCTCCGCGTCGGGCAACCTCCTCATGCCGCACGTGCTGCTGACGACGCCCTCAGCCCTGCCGGGCCGGTGGATGCTGGGCTTCGAGGACCTCAATGGCGGCGGCGACCGCGACTTCAACGACGCCGTCTTCCTGTTCCAGGCTCAGGCGTCCAGCGCCGCGCGCTCGAAGGTGTTGAACCCTCCGGACGCAAGCTGCGCCGTGTCCCGCGTGCGCTTCACGAAGACGGACACCGTGCCGACAGGCTGCGCCACCAGCCAGCCCGCGCCCTCCTATGCGCTGGCCACCGACTGCCAGGTGTGCGGCGACGGCGGCTGCGCCTCCAACCCCACGCCCACCTGGCATCCGCTGCCGCTCATGCGCGGGGCGGACAGCGTCACCGTGGATGTCTCCGGCACGCCCGGCAACCAGCTCTGCTGGAAGGTCACCCACCCCGGTGGCGCCCCCGCCTGCCTGCCCGCGGCGGTTCAGGTGAACGTGGGCTACGAGCTCACGCCCGTGGCCCCCTGAGCGGGCCGCCACCTTCCGGACACCCGCCGCCCCGGTCCCCTGGTGTGGGGGCCGGGGCGTGCCCACATCCCTGCTGGATGTGATCCGCCCTGTGCCCGGGTCGGAGGGCAGGCAACCCTCCCTTCGGGGCACCCGGAAGAAGTGTCGGAACCCCGCGCTGTAAAAAGTGCCGGGTTCCGCCCTAAGCATCGAAGCCAATTCGCGCAACGGCCTGGAATCATTGAGGTTGCCCGTCGGCTGGCATTGGCCCGTGCGTTGCTAAAGGTCTCCCCGTCGCAGCAAACGGCGGTCGCACACACCGCCCTCTTCCCCGAGAGAGACCCCCATGCAGGCTTCCAGCTCCTTCTCTTCCGCCGACTCGCTCTCCACGTACCTCTCGGAGATCAACCAGTACCCGCTGCTGAACCCGCAGGATGAGCAGTCGCTGTCGCGCGCCTTCCGCGCGGGCGACCTGTCCGCGGGTCACCGCCTGGTGACGAGCAACCTGCGCTTCGTGGTGAAGGTGGCGTACGAGTACCGCTCCTACGGCCTGAAGATGTCCGACCTCATCCAGGAGGCGAACATCGGCCTGATGAAGGCGGTGCAGAAGTTCGACCCGGAGAAGGGCATCCGCCTCATCTCCTACGCGGTGTGGTGGATCCGCGCGTACATCCAGAACTACGTGCTCCGCAACTGGAGCCTGGTGAAGCTGGGCACCACGCAGGCGCAGCGCCGGCTGTTCTTCAGCCTGGCCCGCACGCGCCGCGAGCTGGAGAAGCTGGGCGCCGGCGATGGCCACATCGTCAACGCGGACGAAATCGCCAAGAAGCTGAACGTGAAGCCCACGGAAGTGCGTGAGATGGAGCAGCGCATGGGCGGCCGGGACCTGTCCCTGGACGCGCCGGTGGGCGAGGACGGCGACGCCACGCACCTGGACTTCGTGGAGTCCGATGCCGCGTCCCACGCGGACGAGGTCGCCGACCGGCAGCAGGCGGGCCTCACCCGCAACCTGGTGCAGCGCGCGCTGACGCGCCTGGATCCGCGCGAGCGCTTCATCATCGAGCAGCGCGTGATGAGCGACTCGGAGATGACCCTGAGCGAGCTGGGCGAGCACTTCGGCTTCTCCCGCGAGCGCGCCCGCCAGCTGGAGATCCGCGCCAAGGACAAGCTGAAGGCGGAGCTGGCGAACCTGATGGCCGAGGCCGGCCTGGACCAGGCCGAGCTGGCCGCGTAACGCGCGGGTAGCAACAAGTCTGCGACACGGCACGGCCCCGTCCCCTCGCGTTGGGAAGCGCGAAGGCACGGGGCCGTGGCATGTCTGGAGTCACGGTGACCGGGGCACGCCGGGCGAGGACTCGCCGCTCTCCGCCGGTGCGGGCGCGGCCGGCTGCGCGCGGGACGTCGCGTCGATGCGCAGGGCCTGCGGCTCGCCGCTGCTCGCGTCCGTGCGGTAGGAGGCGCGGACCTGCGCGCCCTCCTGGATGTCCGCGGCGCTCGCGGCCCGGCCGTCCACCTGCACCTGCGTGCTGGGGCCCACCTTCAGGCGCAGCCGCGGCTCTCCGCGCTGGCTGACCAGCACCTCCTGGGCGCTCGCGCTGAGCACGTCGCCGGAGATCTGCTGCTCCTGGGCGGGTGCCGCCCGCGAGTTCTGGGCGATGGCGGCCTGCTGCGTGGCGGCGTTCGGATTCGCGGCCTGTTGCTGCCAGGCGTCCGGGTTCGCGACGCGCTGGTTCGCGGCGGCGTTCTCGTTGGAGGCCTGCTGCTGCTGCGTGGTGAAGTTCTGCTGCGCCTGGCGCTGGGCGGCCAACGCGCTGGCCTGGGCCTGCTGGGCCACGGACTGGGCCTGCTGGGTGCGGGCCTGCGCCTGCTGCTGGCTGGCCTGGGCCTCCTGGGACTCCTTCTGGGCCTTGGCCTGGGCCTCCTGGAGCTCCTGCTGCTTGTGCTGCACGTCCTCCTGGGCGCGGGCGGCCTCGCGCTGCTGGCTGGAGGCCTCCTTCTGCGCGTCACGTGCGTCGTCGAAGGCCTTCTCCGACTGGAGCTGGGCCTGCTCCACCTGCTGTCCGGGGGTGTTCTTCTCCGCGGTGTCCTGGCGGGAGCGGTCTCCGTCCTGGCAGGCGGTGGTGCCCACTACGAGTGCGGCGACTCCGGCACCCAGCCATGCTGCGCGCGATTTCATGGGGTTCTCCTGTCAAAGGGATGACAGGGCAAAGATGGCGGTGGCCCGTGGAGCGCCAAGCCATCCGTTGGCGAGCGCCCGCCCGGCCGCCCGCCCTGCGGCAGACAGTCACTTTGGGGCTACCGCGTCCGGAAGAATGGCGATAAGGGGCGCCCCCCCATGCGCGCCTGCGGACTCGACTTCGGAACCAGCAACACCGCCCTGGCCCTGCCGGACGGCACCGTGTTGCCGCTGCAGCCCCACACCCCGGAGCCCCGGCTGTTCCGCTCCGTGCTCTTCTTCGCGGAGGAGGAGCGGGAGGTCTTCACGGGCGCGGACGCCATCCAGCGCTACCTGGAGGACAACAACGGCCGGTTCATCCAGTCCGTGAAGTCCTTCCTGCACAGCTCGTCCTTCCGGGCGACGCAGGTGAAGGGGCGCACGTACACCATCGAGGACCTGGTGGCCATCCTGCTGCGCCGCGTGCGCGAGGCAGCCGGGGCGCACCTGGGCGAGCCGCCGGACGCGGTGGTGCTGGGCCGGCCCGCGGTGTTCACGCCGGATGCGGATGCGGACGCGCTGGCGGAGAAGCGGCTGCGCAAGGCGGCGGAGATCGCGGGCTTCACGCACGTGCAGTTCCTGATTGAGCCCATCGCGGCGGCGCTCGCGTACGAGGCGCGGCTCGAGAAGGACGAGCTGGTGCTGGTGGCGGACTTCGGCGCCGGCACGACGGACCTGACGTTGATGCGGCTGGGGCCGTCGCGGCGAGGGAACCTGGACCGCAGGCCGGACGTGGTGGGGTCCACGGGTGTGCGCATCGGTGGTGACCGGTTCGACGCGGAGATCATGCGGCACAAGCTGCTGCCGAAGTTCGGGGCGGGGTCCACGTACAAGGTGAAGGGCTTCAGCCACAAGCGGCTGCCCATTCCGCAGCACGTGCTGGCGAAGCTGCTCAACTGGCACGAGATGTCCTTCATCCGGGAGAAGTCCACGCAGGAACTCCTGGAGGTGATGCTCGACACGAGCGACCACCCCGCGGAGATTCAAGCGCTCTACGACCTGGTGATGGACAACCTGGGCTACCGGCTGTTCCGGGCGATTGAAGCGACGAAGGTGAAGCTGTCGAGCGAGGACGTGGCGACCATCGACTTCGAGGACGCGCGCATCCACCTGCACGAGCCGATGACGCGGGCGGAGTTCGAGACGGCGAGCCGCACGTTGTTGGATGAACTGTCGCAGTGCACGGAAGGGCTGTTGGCGAAGCACCCGGAGGCCAGGGAGATTGACGCGGTCTTCCTGACGGGCGGTTCGTCGCAGATTCCGGCGGTGCGGGAGCTGTATGTGAAGCGCTTCGGAGAGGACCGGGTGCGCACGGCGGACGCATTCACCTCCGTGGCGGAGGGCCTGGGCCGCGCGTCCGCGTGGCTGACGGGGTGAGCCATGGCGGCACAGGCAGCACGGCGACGGTGGCTTCAAGTCGCGGCCGTGCTGTGCCTGTGCGCGGCGTGTGTCGGGCCCACGGACCGGACCTTCGTCACGGGGCGGATTTTGCCCCGGCAGATCCGTTTCGTGACTCTGAGGGAAGCAACGCCAGGAGAAGAAGGCGGTCAGCGCTCCGCCTGCATCCACATCCGGATTACTCGCGCCAACACCAGCGAGACCGTGCTGTGCAGGTTCGGCGTTGAAACGCCCCTGCGAACCCACGAAGGCGTCCTCTCACTACCGCTGGCGCAGCGCATCGCGGCGGACCGTATCAATGAGGCCTCTCAGGCAGTCTTCGGCTCCGCCACCGTCGACTCACCGCTCGGAATGCTTTGTGAGTTGATGAAGGCACAGCTGCGAACGACCTTCGAGGCGTCCCTTGCTGGAGCCCGGTTCAGGGCGCAATGCGATGAACGGGCGCCTCCGGTGCTGTTCGGACACGTGACTCTCTGACGCTGGAGCCCCCGCGCCATGCCTCCCAGCACGAATGAACTGCTGACTCTCGCTCGCCATTACTGGCCTGCTTCGTACGAGGAGTCCCTGGACGACGCCCATCCTGAACACAAGCGCCGCCAAGAACGTTGGGAGCAGGTGCGACAGCAGAATGAGCGCTGGGATGCATTCCGGCGGCAGCTGGGCATGCTGCTGCCAGACTTCACCCTGGCGGAAGCCAGCACGACCTCCCAGGCCTCCTTGCGCTGCGCCGTCTATCCCGCGAAGGGAATCCCCATGAAGCCCGTGCCCTGGGCCCTCGTGGGCTGCATGAGCATCCTGGCACCGGTCTACACGGTGTATGGACTCACGTTCGACTACGCGGGACGCAAGCGAGGCAAGGCCCACCTGCACCTGCCGCCCTTGCTCGCGGACATGAACGACACCGCGCGCATCATCGCCCGGGAACTGGAGGCCCACTTCCATGTCACGGCGCTCCCGCCCGAAGTCGCGGCCCTTCCTGTCCCAGTCGCCGTGGAGTGGACGCGTCCACCCCAGACCACCCTGTTCGACGCACTCTTCGACAGCGCCCCCACCATCGTCCCGTGAGCAGGGGGCCGGCTACGGGGCGCCACCGTCCAATGCAACACCTTCCAGGACTCCTGAATCAATGCCCGGAGGCGCCGGAGGAGCTTCAGGTTCCGCCCCCACGCTACGCCTCAGGATTCGACCATCGAGGCTGACCGCGTAACGCGCTCCCGTGTCCACGCAAATGAAGGCGTTGCTGCAGGCATTCGGAGCCTCGTGGATCAGGATGAAGAAGACGTCGTCCTGACGGATGACCCGGTAGCGATATGCCTCCGGTCTTCCCCAGCACGGCGTGTCCTTGGACTGTTTCGGGAAGAAGTCCTCCATGGCGACCTGGACGGCCCCGAGCAGGTTGCCGTCCAGCACATACGCCTGCTCATTGCTCCCCACATGTACCGCTGACTGCGCGTAGAGCGGTGGAAACGCGATGCTCCGGTCTCCCTCCCAATCAGGGGCCCGGGCTCCCTGTCCTCGCAGGCAGCCCGCCAGGAGCAGCACCCCGCCCACCACAGCGATGGCCCGAACGGCGCTCAGGGCCCCACGTCCACCGTGCGCGTCGTCCAGTCCGTGCCGCCGCGGCCGTCTCGGGCCACCACCCAGACCGTGATGCGCTCGGGCGTCTGGGCTGTCGTGTACGTCGTCGTCGGGTCGCCGGGCTTGCCGTCCACCGGCTCCAGCGAACGGAACGACCCCACCTCGCCCTCGCCTGTCGCGAACCAGCTGTAGAAGACCTGCTCCGTCTTCGTCCCGTCCGCCGTGGAATAGGACTCCTCGCTGCCCTCCCCCAGCACCGGCGTGAACGTCACCTCCGAGTCCAGCGGCAGCGGCCCGGACAACGGCGCGTCGTTCCACAGCACGTCCTGCATCACCGGGTTCTGGTTGGGCGTCTCCGTCGAACGCAACGTGATGCGCCGCACGCCCCGCTCCACTCCCTCCGGCGTCCCGCTGCCGTCCGTCGCCTCGTACCCCACGAACAGCGGCAGCCCTGCCTGCAACACCTGCTGCACCGCCGGTTCGTTGAAGTCGAACGTCCCCCCCTGCCCGCCTCCCGTGCTCCCCGTGGCCGCCTGGAACGCCGCGATGAGCAGCGCCTGCACCGCCGGGTCACTCAACGACAACACCCCGCCCGGCAACGGCACCCCGCTGTCCCCCGGACACGCCACGTCTCCGTAGGGATTCACGTCCGGCCGGCACAGCGCGTACGTCACCGTCACCGGACGCGCGTCCGGCGTCACCGCCAACGCCGTGAACGTCACCGGCGGCGGCAGCGTGGAGGCGTTCGGATCCAACGCCAGCTCCGGCGGCTCCGCCTTGATGCCGAGCACGCGCACGCTGCGAATCTCACTCTGGGCTTCGAAGTCGGGGCCACTGCACGCGCTCGACCCCAACAACGCAATGACAGACAGCAGGACGGGAGTGCGCATGGCGTTCAGAAGGCTCCCTTCAAGCCGAGCACGGGCAGGATGGGCAGGCCCTTGAAGTACTCGCGCTTGGAATAGTTGTAGTTGTAGGCCACGCCCTCGACCGACTGGTTGTTGTACGCGTTCGTCAGGTCCAGGTAGAGGTCCAGGTTCCAGGTGTCGAAGATGAGGTTCTTGTCCACGCGGATGTCCAGCTGGTTGAACGACGGCAGCCGCTGGGAGTTGACCAGCCCGTAGTACGGGATGAACACGTCCGTCGTGTCGTCTCGCTTGGAGCCCAGCACCGGCGTCGTCGGGTTGCCGGACGCGAAGCGGAACCGCGCGCCCACCTCCCAGCCCTTCGGCAACTTGTAGCTGGCGATGGCCGTCAGCACGTGCGTCTGGTCATTGTCGAACTTGCGCCAGCGCGCCCCCGGCGCATCCCGGCGCTCGCTGCGACTGAGCGTGTACGAAATCCAGCCGAACAGCCGGTCCGTCAGCGCCCGGCGCACCAGCAATTCAAAGCCATAGATGCGCCCCACGCCGCCGTTCTTCAGGTTCTCCGGCACGGACTCGCCGTCGCGCACGACGCGCGCGTTCGAGCGGACGATGAGGTCATCCAGGTCGTTGTAGAAGACCTCGCTGCCCACGAACCACTCCGGCCGCGCCTGCCACTCCGCGCCCACGCTGTACTGGAGCGACCGCTTCGCCCCCAGGTCCGGATTGCCGAACCCCGGCGACGGCTCATCCTGCACCGGCGGGCTGTGGTAGACGCCCGCGCCGCCCTTCAGCGTCAGCGTCTCCGTGAGCGCGTAGCGCACCGCGAGCCGCGGGTTCACCGTGCGCTTCACCTCCTGCTGGTCCGTGAAGATGTAGCTCTCCGTGCGAATACCCGGCACCACCAGCAAGTCCTTGATGGGCCGCCACCGCACCTCCGCCCAGGCGGACGGGTAGTACTGGGTGAACTTCCCGTCGATGTTGATGAGGTCCTCCGTCACCAGCGGCGACGGCGGCTCACCCTCGCGCGGCGGCTGCTGGATGCTGGCCGTCACCTTCGCCAGGTTCGCCACCACGTCCAGACCGCCCGCCACCATCACGCTGTCGTTGAAGACGTACTCCACCGTGGGCCGCA
Source organism: Corallococcus sp. AB032C (assembly GCF_003668935.1). Classification (NCBI taxonomy): domain Bacteria; kingdom Pseudomonadati; phylum Myxococcota; class Myxococcia; order Myxococcales; family Myxococcaceae; genus Corallococcus; species Corallococcus sp. AB032C. The sequence goes on from NZ_RAWP01000088.1 coordinate 31,644, forward strand.
GATACAGGTCCGTGGACGCGATGCGCAGCCCGCGCTCGCCAATCTGGAAGTCCAGGAGGGTGTTGCCCACGAGCCCATGCGTGTCGACCGTCAGCCTGCCCTCGCGGAACTGGTGCCGCAGGCGCAGCTGGTTGAAGCCCGTCGTCACATCCAGGCCGCCATTGACGGACGGGTCGCCGTCCGCCGGCTGGTCCAGGAGCAATGCCAGACGGTCACGCGACGTCAGGCCCTGCAGCGTGAAGGTGTGGCGGCGGCTCGGCTTCCACACCAGCTTCGCCTGCGCGTCGTAGTAGCGCGGCGCCACCTGGAGGCTGTCGTCGTCGAACGGCACCGCCTTGAGCACCAGGTCGATGTACGAACGCCGGCCGCCAATCGCGAAGCTCAGCGTGTCCGTGATGGGGCCTTCAATCACCGCGTTGGATTCAATGAGGCTGATGCCCACCGTGGCGTGGTAGCGGTCCGTGCGGGGCTCGCGGCTGCGCACGTTGATGACGCCGCCGGTGATGTCGCCGTAGTACGCGGAGAAGTTGCCGGGCAGGTAGTCCACCGCCTCCAGCAGGTCCGAGTTGTACACGGAGGTGAGACCACCGAAGTGGTACAGGATGGGGATGCGCAGGCCGTCCAGGAAGACGCCGGACTCCTGCGGGCTGGTGCCTCGGATGACCAGCGCGCCGCCGTTGAACGCGGGCCGCGCCACGCCCGGCAGGTTCTGCACCACCTTGAGCGTGTCACCCTGCGTGCCCGGTATGCGCTGCACCTCCGCCACCGAGATGGTCGTGCGCGTCACCTCCTTGCGCTCGCGGTCGCTGCGGACCACCGTCTCGTATTGGCTGAAGATGCGCTTCTGCACGTAGTACGTGGCCCGCGTCTCCTTGCCCTCTTCAATCGTCTCCTGCGTCTTGAAGCGGTCGTAGTTGCCCAGCACCACGACGACCGGGTGCGTGCCCACGGGGACTCCCCGGAAGGAGAAGCGCCCTTCGCCGTCCGTGACGGTGGAGCGGTCCAACTCCGTGAGCACCACCTCCGCGCCCACCAGGGGCTTGCGCGTGCCGCGCTCCACCGCCTGACCGCTGAAGTTCACCGGCCCCTGCGGCTCCGCGACGCCGCCGTCCGGCGAGGCCTCCGGTTGCGGCTCCGGCGCGCGGAAGACGAACTGGTAGGCGTACTGGATGCGCACCGGCGCGGGGACGTTGTCCACCTCCGCGGGCTCGAACTGGAACTGCTTCACCGCTTCCGTGGCGGCCTCGTCGAAGCCGTGGCCCGCGGGCTGGGTGATTTCGACATTCGTGACGGCGCCCGTCTCCGAGATGTCGATGAACATCACCACCGTGCCCTCGAGCTGCTGGGCGGCGGCATCCGGCGGGTAGGCCGCTTCGACCTGGCGCAGGAGGGCGGGCGGCCTGGTCAGCACGCCCGTGGGAGCGCCAGCATCGCCGGCGGGAGTTCCTGCGTCCGGAGCCTGTGCCACGGCTCCGGTCGCAAGCAATACATAGACGACGCAGAGGAGCGTTCTCATGAAGGGTGCGCGGGTCTCCCGCGCCCCCTCCTAGCGCCCCCCGAGGCCGGGGGCGAGCACGATTTCGATGCGCCGGTTCTGGCTCTTGTGCTCCGGCGTGTCGTTGGGAACGAGCGGCTGGTACTGCCCGTAGCCCGCCGCGGACAGCATGGTCGGGTCCACGCCAGAGTCCTGAAGCGAACGAACCACCGCCATCGCGCGCGCCAGGCTCAGCTCCCAGTTGGTGGCGAACTGTCCGCCGCCGGTGGGCACGTCGTCCGTGTGGCCTTCCACGCGCACGATGCGGCCCTTCACCGTCTTGAGCGCGTCGGCGATCTTCACCAGCGCGTCCTGCCCTTCCTTGCCCACGCGCGCGGAGCCGGACGCGAAGAGGATCTTGTCCTTGAGCTGCACCGTCATCCGGCCCTTCATCTCCGACAGCTCGATCTTGCCGTCGGAGATCTCCTGCTTGAGGGAATGGGCCAGGTTCTCGTACTCGGAGCTCTTCTTCTCCAGCTCCTCCTTCGCCTGCGCGAGCTTCTTGGCGTTGCGCCCCAACTCGTCGTTGAGCGCGGCCAGCTGCGCGTTCTTCTCCTCCAGGGCGCGGCGCTCGGCCGCGGCGCCGGTGAGGCGGTTCTCGGAGGCGTTGAGGCGCGTCTCCAGCGCGGTCTTCTCCTGCTCCAGCGCGGCCTGCTTCTCCTCCAGCTCCTTGATCTTCGCCTCGGCGGCCGCGCGGGCCGCCTTCTCATCCGTGAGGTTCTTCGTCAGCCCTTCCGCCTCCAGGGCCTTCTCGTTGAACTTCCCCTGCGAGACGCAACCCGTGGAAAGGGCAACGAGGGCAGCCAGAACCAGACGTGTCCGCATAGGTGCGATTCCTCCTGACAAGGATGTTGGTGGGTCCGAGATTACCGCTCTCGGGCCCGCAGCCTAGGAGAAACGCGCATCCAATTTGAGGCCAAATCTTCCCCGCCGGGCGAGCGGCCCTACTTGGGGAAGATGGGGTGGGTGTCCAGCCAGGAGCTGAAGAGGGCGTCGGCGAAGGACTTGCCGGGGATGTGGACCCCGCCGGACGCGCCGCCGGAGACGTGGAGGCCGGAGCCGGGCAGGTAGGTGAGGACGAGGTCGTCGCCCTTGCGCACGTCATGGAGGGACGACAGCAGCTTCTCCAGGGACTGGTTGAGGGCGTCCTGGCGCATGGCCGGGTTCTGGCGGAGGCCATCGCGGAAGCTGCCCACGAGCTGGTCCTTGCTGATGGTGCGCAGGAAGCGGAAGTGCAGTCGTTTCAGGCTGTTGGACGACACAGCCTCCTTGAAGCAGGTGGGCTCCTCCTCCATGTAGAGGCTCCACACGTACACGTTGAAGAAGAGCTTCTTCTTCAGCTCCATGTGGGTGAGCGCCAGTGTGCGCCCCTCCACCTGGAGGGAATCCGGCATGTTGACCCCGCCCGCCTGTCCCGCATGGGCGGCAGCGCCCACCAGCAGGAGCATCCCCAGCGCGAGCCCTCGCGCCCCCTTTGTCCACGCCGTCCCCATCATCGCCTTCCCCTTCACCTTCTTCCCAACGCCGGTGATCGCAACGGTGTGCATGCTCTAGAAAACCGCCACCGGCGGCGATCATTGGTTTGTGCACCATTGGACGGCAACCGGACGCCCAAGGCAAGGCTGTTGGGGGTTCAAGTGACTCCCCGATCCCTACAACCACCGACACGAGACTACACCCAACATTCTTTGAAGCTGCGGCCTTGGGAAAACTTCACCTACACTTCAGGCCCATAAAGCTGTTTGTTCTACAACAATCACCCCAAGAATATCGGCTGCCAAGCATCAAGCGCCAAGCCTGCCATCTTCTTTGGCACTTTCACCGAGCCTATCGATTCAATGTCCCTTCAGCACTCCCGGTCAGCCAAGATGACTGACGCGTCAACTCACCAATAAAGCTGTTCCTCTCATTCTCGACTCCCCATTTCATCAATGTCGCTCCGAACAATTGACCTTTTCTGCGGTGCCGGAGGAAGCAGTTGGGGCGCGCAGGCAGCTGGCTGTGAAATAGTAGCTGGATTTGACATGAACGAAGGCGCTCGCAGCGCCTACTCATCCAACTTTCCGCACGCAAAGCTCTTTGGCGACAGACTGGAGAATCTAGACCCAGCCAGTCTTCAATCACAACTCGGCGCAATCGATCTACTGCTCGCATCTCCAGAATGCACCAACCACAGCCCAGCCAAAGGCAAAGCCCCGCGTTCCGAAACAAGCCGGGACACCGCATTCCAGGTCGTGCGCTTCGCGGAGACCTTTACGCCGCGATGGATTGTCATAGAAAACGTAGTCAACATGCTCAACTGGCATCGATATTCAGAATTCAAGTCAAGACTTGTCGAACTGGGATACAACACCAAGGAATACAAAATAAACGCCGCCGACTTCGGCGTTGCACAGACACGAAAGAGACTATTTGTCATCTGTGACAGGGCGAACTCCCCGCCAGAAATCACTCCAGCGCTGGTTCTCCAGAAATCAGCCAGAGACATCATCGAGTGGGATTCGAAATTCCCTTTCACACCGCTTCATCGGCCACAAAGAGCAAAACGCACAATCGAACGAGCCGAGCGAGCACAGGCGATCCTTGGAACGTCTACGCCGTACCTGATGGTCTATTATGGCACAGATGGTTCTGGGGGGTGGCAATCTCTGGACAAGCCTCTGAGAACTATAACAACGCTCGACCGTTTTGCCCTCGTCGTTCCCGGCAAAAGCGGGCCCGAGATGCGCATGCTTCAGGTTCCAGAGCTAAAGGCAGCAATGGGCATGCCGAAACGATTCATTGCCGGAACCGGGCCAAGACGAGAACAAATCAGGGCCATTGGCAATGGTGTCTGCCCTCCCGTAATGAAAGCGATCATCAAGAAACTATTGGCAACGAAATCCGTACACCCTCCGCTCCCAAGCGCCAATCAGTCAGCCAAATAACGATGACGACCAAGAAGACAGGAAAGCTCCAGCCTCGTGCCCGGCTAATTAGAACGCTTGGGGAGGAGTTAATCAGCAGCGAAACGGTTGCGGCGATTGAACTCGTCAAGAACGCGTATGACGCCGATGCAACCAGAGTGCTCCTTCGGTTCGTCCCGCCCCTAACCAAAGGAAAGGGCGCCATCGAAATCATGGATGATGGGAACGGGATGGACCTCAAAACAATTGAAAGCGCCTGGCTTGAGCCAGCAACTCTTTCGAAACGAGCTCAAAAACGGAGTTCCCAAAAAAACCGAAGAGTACTTGGAGAAAAGGGAATCGGGCGCTTTGCAGCCTCCAAATTAGCCGATCAGCTTGAGGTCATATCAAGGAGGCGTCGCACAGCGACCGAAGTTGTTGCAGATTTTGACTGGAGCCTTTTCGACGACCCTTCTGCGTATCTCCAGGACATCCCTATACAATACAGAGAGCAACTCCCAGTCAACATTCAGCCCGAAGGAAGCATCAAGGCGATACTTAACATCAGCAGCGAGGCTCCTGACTCCAAACTCACGCACGGGACAATCTTACGAATGAACGTGCTGCGAGAGTCATGGGATCGAGCCAAACTTGAAAAACTGCGGCATGGACTATCTCGACTAGTTTCTCCGGCGACAGGGGGCGCAGATTTCCGAATAGAACTCGACCTCCCAAAGCAGTTTTCAAGCCTTGCCGGGCCAATTCTCCCCCCGGCAGTGCTTTCGCGCCCCAAATACACAGCAACGGGACACGTCGAGTCTTCCGGCAAATACAAGATCAGCATTCTGCTTCCTGGAGACGCGCGCCCGCAGGAATCCAAGGGCCGCCTCGGCATTCTAAGCGACTCGAGCAATGAGCAGACAGGCGTATCCGATGTCAGCCCTACCGGCCCAGCCCCCCAGTGCGGGCCATTCAAATTCGAATTTAAAATTTGGGACCGAGACCAGCGAGACCTCAAACCACTTGCGGGCTCTCTCAATTCAACCCTTGAGGCAATACGGCAGGATCTGGATAACGCAGCCGGAGTAAACGTCTATCGCGATGAATTCCGTGTCCTTCCATATGGCGAGCCAGGGAATGACTGGCTCCGTCTTGACTCACGACGAATTCAAAATCCATCCCTGCGACTCTCAAACAACCAAATCATCGGCAACATCTTCATTACCGCCGATGAAAATCCCGAACTCAAAGACCAAACGAACCGCGAAGGCCTAGTCGAAGGACCAGCCCTAAGCGACTTTCAGACACTAATCAAAGCCATACTCTCAATCATCGAACTCCCCAGAAGCAAGCTTAGGCAGAAAGAGCGAGAGCGCGAAAATTCGAAACGCGGGAAAGGCCTCTTCGACGGACCAGAACTAGGCGAGATTCGAGCGCATGTCGGGCGAAATTACCCACGAGACAAGAAGCTAAAATCTCTGCTTGAGAAGACAGAATCGGAACTTGGCCGCAAAACAGAGCAAGTACAGGAGGCCCTCGCCCGATACCGGAGACTTGCCACTCTAGGCCAACTTATCGATACGGTGCTGCATGAAGGCAGGCACCCCCTTGCAGGCATTCGCAACCAAGCGCAAGCAGGGCGACGCGAGTTTCGTCAAAACAACACTCTGCCGGAGCCCACACTCGAAAAACTCCTAACTCGCTTCGAAAAAATCGACAACAATGCGGCTCTTGTCGGCGCTGTGTTCAATCGAATCGAACCCTTTGGCGGTCGCAAGCCAGGAAAACCAAAAGAAGTCATCCTGGAAGACGTAATTTCATCGGCATTCGCCGTCCTGGAAGGCGATGCCAAAGATCGAAAAGTGGAATTCAGCCTACCCAGCACCAAAACCACCGTTCGCATTGAACCGACTGAGATTCAGCAGGTAATCCTAAACCTCCTTCAAAACAGTCTGCACTGGCTTCGACACACCGACGAGAACAACCGAAAGGTTCAAGTTGACGTAACCAGACAGCGCGATGACTCAGTGGCAATAACATTCTCCGACAGCGGTCCGGGAATCGCCAGCGAGTATCGGGATCAAATATTCACACCTTACTTCTCAACAAAACCCGACGGGGTCGGACTCGGACTTGCCATTGTTGGCGACATAGTGACCGACTATTACGATGGAACTCTGGAACTGCTGGATTCAGGGCCGCTCCCTGGAGCAACATTCCGCGCGATTCTCCGCAAGAGGGTTTAAACGTGTCAACCGCCGCATCATGGAAAGTTCTCGTTGTCGACGACCAAAAAACCATCTGCGAGGATTTACACGAGGCGCTACATGGTTTTTCTCCGCTCGACTCCGGTCCACGCCTACATGTTGAAACCGAGACGAGCTTCGACAGAGCATATGCACGAATACTCAGCGAACGATTCGACTTGGTAATTCTTGACGTCAGAAAGGATACGCCAGAAGCCGACACGCAGGCAGGCTCCCGAATATTCGAGAATTTCAAGAGTCATCGTTTTGTTCCTGTCATATTTTATACGGCACTTCCACGGACCGTAAGCGATGCAACCGGCTCTTTCGTCGCCATAGTCGAAAAGTCAGAGGGCACTGACGCGGTAATTGGGAAAATTAAATTAATATTCTCCACAATGCTTCCTCACCTCCTTAGACACATTGAAGAGGAACAACGAAAGTACTTGTGGGTGGAACTGCCAAAGCTCATTAGTCAGCACAAGCGCCCCCTTGATCCGGCTGAACCAGTATATCTCCTTGCACGGCGCCTAGCCCAAAAGCTCTCTGGTGAATCCATTCGAGATTTCCTCAAATTGCCTCAGGACAAGGTCCACCCATCGGAGTTTTATATCTTCCCACCAACTCATCCTGACCCGCTTTCCGGTGACATCTATCAGGCGCCAAACACGCAGCCCCAGGACTATTGGGTCACCATTACGCCCTCATGCGATCTAGCGACACGTGCTAACGGGAAATGTAATGCGGAGTTTGTTCTGATGGCAGGCACAGAGTCTCTAACCACCACTTCCGAGCACAGAGCCTGGCAAGCGAGCAAGGGAAAATCATCTCCGGATGGCTCTGTTGGCACACGAGAGAAGCTTGAGAAATCAATCACAAACAATCGTTCAGGCGGCCAGGCGTCTCGCTATCACTTCCTGCCCGGCATAGGCGGAATGCCTGATCTTGTCGTGGATTTCCAGAACACACGTGCGGTTCGCTACTCGGAATTGACCTCCACCTGGATAAGAATCGCGTCACTGGATAATCCTTTTGCGGAGAATCTACAGAATCGATTCATCAATCACACAGGTCGTGTTGGCGCCCCCGACATAAATCCTGCAGCAGTTCTGAAACGATTTTCGTAGCCTCACCGGCGAGTGACACAATCCGCATGCCGCCGCCTCCCCAGACCTGGACATGGCTGACATACTCACACCTGAACAACGCAGTTACTGCATGTCCAGGATCCAAGGCAAAGACACAAAACCTGAATTGACGGTACGAAAAATCGCGCGCGCCTTGGGCTTCAGGTATCGACTCCACGCGAAGAGCCTTCCAGGGACGCCAGATTTAGTATTCTCCTCACGCCGAAAGGTTATCTTTGTTCATGGCTGTTTCTGGCATCGACATTCCTGCAGGTACGGCCAAGTTGAGCCCAAGACACGCCGAGAGTTCTGGCTCAATAAACTTCAAGGAAATGTGGCCCGAGATCGGAGAAACATAAGAAATCTCCATAGACTAGACTGGCGCGTTCTGACCATTTGGGAGTGCCAAACAAGAAATCCAATAGTCTTGGCGAGGCGACTGAAGAGATTCATCGATGCAGACTGAGTATAACCAGCTCAATATCGCACAGATGCGACTGCCGGGTTGTTCATTACTTTTCAATAAAGCGCTCCCGGTCACGTATCCCACGAACTCAATTCTTCAGGGCTCTCGAACATGCACCGGGGTCAACTGGTGTTGATGCATTGATTGCGAGCCATGAGCCCTGCTCCGTCATTTTTCCATGAGCCTGCCCTCTTCGAACCAAGTCCACTTCCGCACCTGCAATCTCTGTGAAGCCATGTGCGGCGTGCGCATCGAAGTGGCGGATGGGCGCATCACGTCCATCAAGGGTGACGCGGAGGACCCGTTCAGCCGGGGCCACATCTGTCCCAAGGCCGTGGCGCTCCGCGACCTGCACGAGGATCCGGACCGGCTCCGCCATCCCATGAAGCGCACCGCTTCCGGCTGGGAGCGCGTGTCCTGGGAGGACGCGTTCCGCGACATCACGCAGCGGCTCCATGACATCCAGAAGGAGCATGGGCCGAACGCCGTGGGCGCGTACCTGGGCAACCCCAACGTCCACAACCTGGGCGCGATGATCTTCGGGCCCGGGCTGCTTCGCGCGCTGCGCTCGCGCAACCGGTTCTCCGCCACCTCCGTGGACCAGCTTCCTCATCAGCTCGCGGCCCACCTCATGTTCGGCCACCAGTTGCTGGTACCCATCCCGGACATCGACCGCACCCGGTACATGCTCGTGCTGGGCGCGAACCCGCTCGCGTCCAATGGCAGCCTGATGACCACGCCGGACGTGCGAGCCCGGCTGCGTGCCATCCAGGAGCGCGGCGGCAAGGTCGTCGTCATCGATCCCCGGCGCACGGAGACGGCGGTCATCGCGGACCAGCACGTCTTCGTAAGGCCCGGCACCGACGCGCTCGCCCTCTTCTCCCTGTTGCATGTCGTGCTGGAGGGAAGCGCGCACCGTATGGGACGGCTCGCGGAGTTCGTGGACGGATTGGACACCGTGCTGCCGCTCGTCCGGGACTTCCCTCCGGAGCGCACGGCGCCTCACACGGGCATCGCACCGGAGGTGCTTCGCGGCATCGCCCGGGACTTCCTCGCCGCTGACGGGGCTGTCTGCTACGGGCGTGTCGGTGTGTCCACGCAGCCGTTCGGCTCGCTCTGCCAATGGCTCATCAACGTCCTCAACATCGTCACCGGCAATCTGGACCGCGAGGGCGGCGCGCTCTTCACCCTTCCTGCTTTCGACCTCATTGGCGGGCCTCGCGCGTTCGGTGTCAGCCCTGGCAGCCATGGGCGCTGGAAGAGCCGGGTCCGCGGCCTACCGGAGTCCTCCGGTGAGCTTCCCGTCGCCGCGCTCGCGGAGGAGATCCTCACCCCGGGCGAGGGCCGCATCCGCGCGCTCATCACCCTGGCCGGCAACCCCGTGCTGTCCACGCCCAATGGCACGCAGCTGGACACAGCGCTGGGGCAGCTCGACTTCATGGTGAGCGTGGATCCGTACCTCAACGAGACCACCCGCCACGCCCACTACATCCTGCCGCCCGCGTCCCTGCTGGAGCGAGGACACTACGACCTCGTCTTCCACGTGCTCGCCGTGCGCAACACGGCGAAGTATTCGCCGCCGGTGTTCCCGGCGGGTCCGGACTCACGTCAGGACTGGGAGATCCTCCTGGAGCTCCAGCACCGGCTGGAGACCCTGCGCAAGGGACGGAGTGTTCGCGCACTGCTCCAGTACCAGGCCCTCAAGCGCATGGGGCCGGAGCGCATCCTCGACCTGGGCCTTCGCATGGGGCCCTATGGCTCGCGCTTTCATCCGCTCAAGAAGCACGGCCTGTCGCTCGCGAAGCTTCGTGCCGCGCCTCATGGCATCGACCTGGGCCCGATGAAGCCCAGCCTGCCCGGCCGGCTCCGCAACCGCTCCAAGCGCATCCAGTTGGCACCGGAGCTGCTCGTCGCGGATGTGGCCCGGCTCCGCGCCGCGTTCCCGGACGACGCGGCACCTCGCGAGGGCGAGCTGCTGCTCATCGGCAGGCGGCACCTGCGCGACAACAACTCGTGGATGCACAACGTGCCGGGGCTCGTGAAGGGCCGTCCCCGCTGCACGCTCATGGTCCACCCGGACGACGCCTCACGCATCGGGCTCGCGGATGGCGCCAACGCCACCATCCGCTCACGCGTGGGGGAGGTCACCGTGCCCGTCGCCGTCACCGCCGACGTGATGCCCGGCGTCGTCAGCCTGCCGCATGGCTACGGACACCAGCGCCCAGGCATCCGCCAGCAGGTCGCCAGCGCGCACGCGGGCGCCAGCATCAATGACCTCACGGATGACCAGGCGCTGGACGCCGTCAGCGGCAACGCCGCGTTCAGCGGGACACCGGTCCAGGTCCGACCGGCCTGAGCCTCTTTCAGCGTAACCGTCCGGCCAATGACGTGCCGTGAGGGATTGCCGGGGGCGCGGTTCGCGGCGGACGCTTCCGGGCATGTCGAAGCAGGTGGAGAAGCCGGAGTGGGCGCGGATTGCGGAAGCGTTCGAGGCCAGCGGGCAGACGCAGCGGGAGTTCGCGTTGGCGCGGGGCGTGCGGCTGAGCACGTTGCAGTCGTGGGTGTACCGGGCACGACGAGCCGCGCCGTCGCGAGCGGAAGCCGTGCGGCTGTTGCCGGTGCAGGTGGCGCCGCCGCCGGTGGCGACGGAGTGCCTGCTGGAGGTGGTGGCGGCGAGCGGAGCGCGGGTGCGGTTCGCCGTGGGGACCGACGTGGCGTACGTGGCCCGGCTCGTCGCCGCGCTGGGACGGTGAGCGGGTGTTCGCGCTTCCGGCGTCGGTGCGCGTGGTGCTGGCGGTGGAGCCGGTGGACATGCGCAAGTCGATAGACGGCCTCATGGCCTTGGTGCGCGGCGCGTGGGGCGAGGACGTCTACTCGGGGCACCTCTTCGCCTTCGTCTCCAGGCGGGGCGACCGCATCAAGGTGCTGACGTGGAGTCGGGGCGGCTTCGTGCTGCTGTACAAGCGGCTGGAGGCGGGCCGCTTCCGGCTGCCACCGGTGGACGCGGGCGCGCAGGCGGTGACGCTGGACGCCACGCAGTTGGCGATGCTGCTGGATGGCATCGACGTGGCCCAGGTGAGGCGCCAGCCCGCCTGGACGCCTCCCGGGCGCACTGGCACCTGACGCGCCCGGCCCGGGACGCCGCGCGGCGGTGGCGTGTTGAGGCTTGGTGCCCCGAGAGCTGCCTCAGGACCACTTCTGCCCCTGGCGCGAGGAGGCGGAGGAACTCAAGGAGCGCCTGACGTCGCTGGAGGCGAAGATGGCGACGCTGGAGCGCCACGTCTTCGGCCGCAGGGCGGAGAAGCTGCCCCCGGTGGCGACGCAGCTGCGCAAGGACGCGGATTCGACGGCGGCCCGGGCCGAGGCGGCGAAGAAGAAGCGCCAGGAGAGAGCCACCCGGAAAGCCGAGGAGGCTCCGGCGCGAGAGATTCGCCACGCGGTGCCCCCCGACGAGCGCCACTGCCCGGCGTGCGGCAGCGAGGACTTGAAGCCCCTGGGCCAGGGCCGCACCTCGGTGGTGTACGAGTACGTGCCCGCCCGCTTCGAGAAGCAGGTGCACGTGCAGGAGGTGCT
>NZ_RAWP01000089.1:0-43358 GCF_003668935.1 Corallococcus sp. AB032C
CGCCCGAGGGTGCCGAGTGCTTCGCGGAGAGCGCGGTGGGCAAGCCGCTGGACGTGGAGGCCCTGCTGGCGCCTTCACGCGCGAGCATTGCGCCGGCGTCGCCGCTGGCCACCGTGGACATGCAGCATCTCGCCACGCTGCTGCGCCGCCATGCGCGTCCCGAGAACAAGCCGCTCGTGGGCCGGGCACTTCGCGGCGAGCCCCTGGCACCGCGTGGCAGCCAGGACACGTCCCTGCAGCAGCTCATGAGCACCGTGGCCTTCTGCCTGCCCAATGACACGCCGGACGTGGCCATCGTGGAGATGCTGCGCCCGTGCTTCTCCGCAACGGACTGGGGCCAGGGCACGGAGCACCTGGTCACGGAGGCGCTGAAAAAGCTGCACAGGGCCCGCGCACGCAAGGCGGAGCGCGACGCGAAGCGGCTCGCGGCGAACCATGACCTCGTGGCCCTGCTGGGCACGCCCATGAGCGCACCAACGTCCGCCGAGAAGCTGCCGCCCGTGGACGAGGGACTGGAGACGCCAGAGGCCTGGGGCAAGGAGCTGCTCACCTACGAGACGCGGGACGGGGAGAAGAAGCTGCGCAACTGCGAGGCCAACCTGTCCATGGTGCTGCTGCGCTCGCCCGAGTGGCGGGGCACGCTGCGCTTCAACGAGACCTCGAAGGAGATCGAGTTCTCGGGCAGCCCCCTGCGCGCGGACGTGCGACAGGACGACCTGGACACGGAGATTGCCGTCTGGGTCCAGGGCAGCAGCTACGGGCGCCTGGGCCTGATGCCCCGCCCCGCCCAGGTGCGCGACGTGCTTCGCCAAGTCGCCCACGCCAACGCCTACGACCCGCTCCGGGACTACCTAGAGGGCCTTGCCTGGGACGGGAGGCTGCGTATCGACACCTTCCTGGAGCGCTACCTGGGCGCCAGCGGCGACGTGACGCACCTGCGCACCATCGGCCCCAAGTGGCTCATCAGCGCCGTGGCACGGGCGCTCCGGCCGGGCTGCAAGGTGGACACGGTGCTCATCCTAGAAGGCGCCCAGGGGCTCCGGAAGTCCACGGCCTTCCGCGTGCTGGCAGGTGAGTGGTTCAGCGACGCCACGCTGGACATCGGCCACAAGGACTCCGCCGCGCTCGCCTCTCAGTTCTGGATCATCGAGTTGGCGGAACTGGACGCCGTCCGGCGCGCGTCGGATGTGCAGGCCCTCAAGGCCTACGTGTCACGCAGCGAGGACACGTACCGGCCGCCCTATGGGCGCGTCACGGTGCGCACGGCGCGCCGGTGCGTCTTCGTCGGCACTACCAACAGCGAGGAGTACCTGCGCAACGACCCGAGCGGCTACCGGCGCTGGTGGCCGGTGCGATGCACGTCCATCGACATCGAGGCGCTGAAGACAGATCGAGCGCAGTTGTGGGCGGAGGCAGTGGCGCGCTTCCGTCAGGGCGAGAAGTGGTGGCTGTCGGAGGAGGAGGTCCCCCGCGCCGAGTCCCAGGCGAAGGAGCGCAGCGAGACGCCGAACGATGGGAAACGGGATGCCATCGTCCAATGGCTCCTGCGCATGCCGCCTGCTCGGCGCCCGGTGGACGTGCCGCTGCTGACCGTAGCGGAAGAGGCGCTTGGAGTCCTGAAGGGCAACCTCAACACGGCCACGGACCGGGAGATTGCCAGCGTCCTTCGAGACCTCGGCTTCCGCAAGCGAATCCAGAGCGTCGCTTCTGTGCGTCGTCGGGTCTGGGTGGTGCCAGATGCACTGCGCAATTCTCCGGAGGAATTCGCTAGGTGATGTCTCCAGAACGATGCTCGGAACTCAGCTCGTTAACGATTTGAAGAAGGTCTTCCTGCTGAACCAGCAACTCCTCGGCCTTGCCGCCCTTGCTGGCGGAAGGAGCGGCGTGGATTGAAATCAGAACTACATAGACATTGACACCTTTCACACGAAAGAAGCGCAATCCATCAGACTCCTCAAGAGGCAAGCGAGGAAGAACAAACGTGTCGATAAACACAGCAAGGAATCCATTGGGCTGATCGAAATCGCCACAATAACGGGAAACCTGATGCAGACCTTCGGCAATCTTCCTTTTCACTTCGGAAGGCGAGGCGTCTTGGGCAACGTATTTTGCATCAATGACGAGGTGTCGCCCATTCGCATCACTCAGCAGAAGGTCGACCTCCCCACTCGCAGACGTCGGCTCTATGGAAAACTCGACCCCCTGATTGAAAATGTATTCTTGGAGATCCACCGCAAGCGCGCGTTCGCCCTTTTTGCCCTCCAGCCCCTTCACAACGTCACGCAACCGAGCCCGCCTAAACCATTCGCTGCGCTTCTTGTATTTCAAGAGAACAGAATAAAGCGTATTGCGCGCATCTATTTGCTCATCGCAATACTCATAAAGTCCCACAACCGCAACATCCCTAATTACGTCCAGCATTTCATCATACCTAGGATAACGCTCGTCGCCCGTCAGCACAAAATACAACCAACAAACAAGACTCTGGCCGTTTTTTGGCTGATCCCATTCAGCAAGCGCACTCACCACAGAAAGACAGACCGCCGCATGGTCTTCCATCGTTGACGCGATCTGAGCTTCGACGTCGCTTTGCACCTTGTTCGCCTTGGCATCAGCCAAGGCAATCATTGCGTAATTTTTACTGCCAACAAAAGCTCTACTCCGCAGAGATGCTATCATCTGTGCGAACACTGGGTGCCCTTCCAACCAGTCAAGCAGATGCTTGCAGGCCGAGAAAAAAAGTTGCTCGGGGCACGTCTGCGCGCGCCGCACACGCGACTTCAGGACATACCGCGTCCGCTGCACGAGAGAGGGGTCCATCATTGCTCCTTTGCCGGTCAGACTAGCTAAACATTCGTTGCAGAGAAGCCCTTACCCGCTGAAAGCCCCCCAAGTCGTCCTCAAGCTGAATATTCGAGTGGCATCCTCGACAGATGACGACTTCATGGCGGCGAATCTCTCCCAATCGAACCCCCGTCTCCAGCTCGCAATATGGGCACTCGACGTCGATAATGTGCTTATCCAGTTCGGGGAGCTCCATCTCAAGACGCACACGAAACACTCATTCTCCCGACACACGCCAAAAAATCACTAACAACAAACCACCACTCTCGACCATATTCATTACCCCCCCAACCCGCAATCACAACACATACTTCTATTTCCCTGAGACCCGCTGCCCTCGGCGATACTCAATCAGCGCACCGAGAATGGTGGACATCGTCAGGACGACTCCTTGAGTCCCCGTCTGAGTTCCATGAAGCCCAGAGTTCTCCGCAAACCATTGCTGAAACTCGTCGGAAACGAACGTGCCCCCAAAGCCATGCAATTCCTGTCCCGTCATCCCGAAGGAGTCCATTGCGGCCTTGAGCTGACTCTCCAAGCGCTTCCCATGATTCTGATTTTCGACCCACTTCATAAACAGGTCGCCTGCATGGAGATTTGGAGCGAGGTCGTGGCACTCAGCGCACATCAGGAACAGATTGGAGGGTTCATCTGACCCGCCCAGCGAGCGAGGCACAATATGACACCGCTGCAAGGGAGTTTTCTCCCAGCACGCGACGACTTCATCCCAAGGCGCATCTGTCCTCTGCACATCGAACTTATCTCCCCAGTACTTCCTACAGGCCCAGCAGCAAGGCTCCCCCAGATCCACGCCTCTTGCGATGAGCCAGCTCTTCCAGTGCTCAAGGATTCGTCTCTTGATGGGCGTCCCCATGGTGACTATTTCCTCCTGACATTTGGCACTGCCGTCCTAGCCGCAACAAAGTCGAGTTTGCTGCTCGGTCACCTCAAGTGGTGGTTCGAGTCCTTACTCTTAGGTGCGCTAAACGCGCTTTGGTGAGTTCAACAGAAGCTACCAGATAGTACGGGAAATCATCCCCATTAAGAGGGGGTGATTCCGCCCTGCGACAGCCAGCGTCTGCACGCCGTTGAAGCGGGCGTCCTTCGCAGCCTGTCCGTCTCGCAGCTGCGGAAGTTTGCCCTCTGCGAGCGCGCGTGGTTCTTCGTCAAGGTCCTCCGGCTGCCTGAGCGGCCCCTCAAGGCTCGGGACCTTGGCACCGCAGTCCATGCCCAGTTAGAGCACTACCTACGCACGGGCCAGGACGTGCTGAGCCCCTTCGCGGCGTCCGGCAAGCACCTGCTCCCCACGCCAGGTCCGGATCTCCTCGTGGAGGAGCACTTCGGCCAGCCCTCTCCTCTCTTCGCGGACAGCATCCCGCTCACTGGATACATCGACCTCGTCAACCCGCGACGACTCGCCGGGGGCGTGCTGCGCATCACGGACCACAAGACGACGAAGTCCATCGCCAGTTACGCCGCCACGCCCGAGCAGCTCGCCTCCGCAGCCCATGACGCCGGCATCCAGATGATGGGCTACGGCTACTGGGCCGTCCTCGCCGCCGAGCGATTCCCGGGGCTGAAGCGGCTGGAGCTGGAGCACCTCTACTTTCAGACCCACGGCGCGAAGCTCGCCTGCTCCGTCGTCGCCACTGTCAGCGTCGAGCACGTCCGCGATGAGTGGCACACGCACGTCGAGCCGCTGGCGCGCCGCATGCGCGACGTCGCGCGGGCCACGTCCCCCAGCCAGGTCAAACCCACCTGGAGCGCCTGCCAGAAGTACGGCGGGTGCGCCTTCCAGGCGCAGTGCCTCAACTCGCAGTCGCAAGGAAGCAAGCCCATGGCCCTGATGGATCGCATCCTGAAGCCCCAGACTCCGCCCACGCAGCACACCGCATCGGCACCCGCCCAGGCCGCCCCCGAGCTGGAGCTGGCGGCGGTGCTGCCTCCCGACGCGCCCAAGAGCGATCCGACGCTCGCGTCCATCCCAGCGCCCGAGCAGGCCGCCTTGCCGGTCAGCGACGAGGCCCCGCGCCGCAAGCGCCGGACGAAGGCGGAGATGGAAGCCGCTCGCGCTGGCGAGCCCACGCGGCCCGCCGAGGCGAACCTCTCCCTCTTCGTGGACTGCGTTCCCAACTGCCCCGCCGAGCCGCTGGCCGGCTACGTCGGACGCATGGTGGCGAAGATTGAGCAGGAGTGCGGCGTGGTGGACATCCGCGTTGCGCCCAACGACTCGCCCCTGGCCTACGGGAAGTGGAAGGGCGTGCTGGCCGCCACCATCCGCGCCGAGCCTCCCGAGCCCGGCACCTACGCCGCCCTGGGCGTCGCTGGCAGCGAGCTGATGCAGGTGGCCGTGGAGGCCCTGGAGCCGCTGTGCGGCATGGGGCACTTCGTCCGGGGCGTCCGGTAGCGAGGCCCACCCGTGAAGCTTCTCCAGCGCCTTGGCGTGCCCCTGCCGCCGTCTCCATCCCCGGGCGACGTGCCCCAAGTAGCCGAGAACTACTCGCGCACCGGCCGCTCGCCCGTGGGCTGGTCCTCGGACCTGGCCCGAATCCTCGCCCTGCCCCGCCGCGACCTGGCTGCGTCCTACACGACGGCGGACATCGAGGCGCTGGAGGCCCAGCTGCGCGCTCCTGCAGGCCCGTGTGACTGCGCGGCCATGTCCCCTGCCCGTCCGTGTCCTACGCGGCTTCGGCGCGTCCAGGCCCTGGCGCTGCTGGAGGCGTCTCGCGTGGGCGGGCTGCTGGGCCCCATCGGCACCGGGCACGGCAAGGAGCTGACCACCTTCCTCATGCCCATGGTTATGCCGGGCTGCCGCGTGGCGTGTCTCTTCATCCCGGCCAACCTGCTGCCCCAGTTCACGGCGGAGTGGGACTACTACGGCGCGCACTGGCGCTTGCCGAACCTCGCGGGCGGACGCTGGTTCCGGCCAGGGCTGCCGGTGTTGCACGTCATCACCTACAACAAGCTCTCCAGCCAGGAAGCTACGGACCTGCTGGAGCGCATCCGCCCGGACCTCGTCATCCTCAACGAGGCGCACAACCTCAAGGACCCGAAGGCCTCTCGCACCGGCCGATTCCTCCGCTACTTCGAGAAGCGTCCGGAGACGCGGCTCGTGGCCCTGTCCGGCACGTTCGCGTCCAAGAGCATCAAGGACTACGCGCACCTGTCGCGGCTGGCCCTGCGCGAGGGCTCGCCCCTGCCGCTGGCACACCACGTCGTGGAGGAATGGGGCACGGCGTTGGACCCGGGCAAGGTGATTGCCCCACCTGGCGCACTGGAGCGGCTGTGCGAGCCTGAAGAGCACGTCCGCGAGGGATTCCGTCGCCGCCGCAATGACACGCGCGGCGTCGTCGCCACGGACGAGAGCGCCTTGGACAAGCCGCTCATCATCCGCCCACGCTATCCGGGGCCGGTTCCCGCCGAGTTGCTGGCGCTCATTGAGCTGGCGCACGGTGGAGAGCGACCGGACGGGGAGCAGTTCCAGGAGCAGCTCCAAGCCATGGCTTGCGCGCGGCAGCTGTCGGCCGGCTTCTACCACCGCTGGCGCTACCCTCGGGGGGAGGCACCGGAGTTGATCGAAGAGTGGTTCGCGAAGAGGAAGGCCTGGAACAAGGAGGTGTGGGAGGAGCTGAAGGGCGAGCGCCGCGAGCACATGGACTCGCCGGGCCTGCTCACCAAGGCAGCCATCCGCGCGTACATGGTGCCGCCCTACGAGGGAGACAAGCCGGTGTGGCAGGCGTCTACGTGGAGGGACTGGGCAGCTATTCACGACGCGGTGCGGCCAGAGCCTCAAGCCGTGTGGGTGTCGGACTTCCTCGTGCAGGACGCGGCGGAGTGGGCGCGGACCCAGGTGGGAATTGTCTGGGTGGAGTTCCCGGAGCTGGGTGAGCGCATCGCCCGCGCCGCTGGCGTGCCTTTCTATGGCGGAGGGCGGTCCGCGTCCGAGGCCATTCTCCAGGAGAGCGGGCGGCGCTCAATCGTCGCGAGCATCAAGGCGCACGCGACGGGGAAGAACCTCCAGCAGTTCTGCCGCAATCTCGTGGTGACACCGCCCTCGGACGGAGCCTTTTGGGAGCAACTCCTTGCGCGAACGCACCGCCCCGGCCAACAGGCTGCATGCGTCGAGGTGGAAGTGTGTCTCCACACGCAGGACTACGCAGGGGCCATTGCGACTGCGCGAGCACGGGCGCACTTCATCCAACAGACAGATGGACAGCCCCAAAAACTACTACTCCCAACGCGTGACCCGCAAGCACACTAGCAGATGCCCGGCAAGCACATCCGCCGCATTCAAATGGGTGACGATTATCGCGAAAACAACGACAGATCGGGACGCCTCCACGACTCGCCGTACACCCGATCTAGCAAACCGGAATACTCTTCAGAGATCAAACCCTTCAACTCATTCAGATAAGAAATTAGCTCCTGAACATCATTGCTCCCAACGACTCGGGACCAATTGCCCGGCCGATACTCCATAGGAATGTCGCGCATCAACCCGGCGCACTCTCTGTCCACAACCATTGCATCACAAACCGGCAAGACCGACGCAACCGTCTTCACGTCAGAAAAAGTCCCACGATTCGGTGGCTTTTTCTGTCCACCCGATGCCCTCATCGCCATTGCGGCCCATAGCGCGCAGCTGATTTTGACATATGGCGCCTCAAAGAACGCATCGGACATGAAGAATTTCCCGACCACGGAACGAACCTCTGACTGCGGAATGCCAAGATGCAGACACAAGCGAATCAACCCATTTACCGTACTGACTTCTTCAGAAGGAAAGACTCGCTTGAAATCGGGCGATCCAACACTCGCCATCTCATCAAGCGCCCCTTTCTCCCAGGCTGAGTGCAAGTAAATATATGCCCGACCCAAACTACGCCGCTCTTCATCATAGCGTTCCGCAAATGTTCTGTCTTTTTCCCCCTGCCAACGACTGAAAGCTTCCGTCAACAGAGCGTGCCCAGCGCTTCGCCCTGACCGCAAGTCGTCCGGGCCAACCGCATGACGCACATCAACATCCACCCAGACAGTGTTAATCCATTTATCGACATCCTCAAGAGCCGCATCCCGCGCGCCATCTTCATAGTTTGGGGGCCGCCCTTCGAGCATGGCGCGCATAGATTCCGCCATCTGGTCACGCACTATTTGTTCTGAACCATGAAGCGACACACCTCTTGAAATGTGTTTATAGGTCCTCTCCAATTCACCACTCAGCCCGGAATAGACGGACTCCAACTGGTGCCCCTCAGAATATGGGCAAGCTACAATCTGGGCTTTAACGAGGACATCAATCAACGAATACAGCTCAATCCACCTAGGATCATTCCTGGCCTTCTCATGCTTGTCCTTTGGAGCATTGGCATTCAATGCAAGCATAATATTGCTAATCACGAACTGATCTAGATAGACAACCTTCTTCCTAAGGAGGGGCAGGCTCTCTGATTTTATCTTCATGCATCGACGACATCTCAGGGTTAAACTGTAAGGCCCGACCGCAACAACCCCCAATTCCCTTTTCTTGCAGTACGGGCAGTCTTCAAATGGGGGCCGAATAAATCCCCGAGGGTCAAGAACAACACTTGTCATTCACTCCTCCTGATTGCTCCTGCTGAGTGTGCAAGCATCCCACCTGGCTGCAATGATGCAAAATTACATGACAGGCAAGGGCGCCATTATCCCGAGCCTAATATTGTGAGCCACTTCCGACGACCGCCCCCATTTGAGCTAGTAGGCGTCCTTTCGACGTCCCATCAATGGAGCAGCGGGACATGAGCAACGCAGCACTTTCGCGAATCGTCAGCGCACAGGCGGCGCTCGGCGCGCAGTACCTCAAGGCCGGCCGGTACCGCCTGGAGGTGCAGTCCATCCGCACCAAGGACGGATTCAAGGGCTTGTCCGCCATCGCTGAGCTGAAGGTGGTGTCCGCCGAGCGGACGCAGCCCGCCAGCGAGCCCAGCCGCATCGGCATGGTGGCCTCCTACGTCGAGAAGCTCTCCGAGGCGAAGAAGAACGGCGGCGGGCGCTTCAAGGCCTTCGTCATGGCCCTGACCGGCGCCGAGGAGCAGGAACTGTCCCTGGAGCAACTCGCCAAGTTCACGGGCGACAAGCAGGCCGGGGCCTTCCTCCTCATAGACTGCGAGGTCTTCCCCAAGACGCTGCCCGAGCAGGACGGCAAGCCCGGGAAGGTCATCGAGGGCTACCGCTGGAGCACCGTCAGCCCGACGGACGACGAGCTGGCCGCCATCGAAGCGAAGCGCGCCGAAGCGAAGCTGCCGGCCCTCGCCGTCGCCCTGGCCTGAGTAGTCCCTTCCCCCAACGCAGCTGAGTACCTGGCGCGACTCCCCTACCGCCACGGCTGGCCCACGACACGGGCCTCTTCGTGTTGTGCCCACCTCCCTCTTCAGCTTCGACACCGAGACGCACCTGATTCAACCCGGCCTCCTCGCCCCGCCGCTCGTCTGCGCCTCCATCGCGCACGCGGAACCGGGCAGTGAGCGCCTCCTCTCCGCAGCCCAGGCGCGGGACTGGTTTCGGGACGCCCTTTCCTCTCCAGGCATCCACCTGACGGGCGCCAATCTCGCCTACGACCTCGGAATCATGTGCGCGGACGACGCGCGGCTCGTGGATGCCATCTTTGAAGCTGCCGAAGCCGGGCGCCTTCACGACGTCGCCATCCGCGAGGCCCTCATCGACATCGCCCGAGGGCTGCACGGCGTTGACCCGGAGACGGGCCGCCAGCTGGGGGACGACGAGGGCGCCCGCTATCCGCTGTCCCTCCTGGTGAAGCGCCACCTGGGCCTCGATATCAGCGCCGAGAAGAAAGCTCCGGACGCATGGCGCCTGCGCTACGCGGAACTTGACGGCATGCCGCTGGAGCAGTGGCCCGCCGCCGCCGTGGCCTACCCGAAGCGGGATGCCCGTTTCACGCTGGACGTCCACCTCGCCCAGGAACGCGTCGCAGCCACCGTCCCCAACGGCGGCAACCTCCACGCGGAAGGCGACCAGGTGCGCGCCGCCCTTGCGCTGCACTTCGCATCCATTTGGGGGCTGCGTACTCACGGCGGGCGCGTCGCGGAGCTGCGCCAGCGAGTGGAGGCGGAGTGGAGCACCAACAGGACCCGCTTCCTCGCGGCAGGCATCTTCCGGCCCGACGGGTCCAAGGACTCGAAGCGACTGTCCACGCTCGTCTCCGCCGCATACAACGGCATGCCGCCCGTCACTTCACCCTCGGAGCGCTTCCCAGACGGACAGGTGGCCACCGACAGGGACACGCTCATCGACTCGGGCGACCCGCTGCTGGAGGAGCTAGGCAAGGCCGGCAAGGTGGACAAGTACCGCTCCACCTACCTGGGCAAGCTGGAGGCCGGCGTCGCGGGGCCCCTCAACCCGCGCTTCAACGTCCTCGTCTCCACGACGCGCGTCTCCAGTGACTACCAGCAGCTGCCCCAGAAAGGCGGCGTCCGCGAGTGCCATGAGGCCCGCCCCGGCTTCGTCTACTGCTCCGTGGACTACGCGGGCCTGGAGCTGCGCACCATGGCCCAGCGGGCAATTTGGGACGTGGGCTGGTCGCGCATGGCAGAGGCGCTGCTGGCCAAGGAAGACGTCCACACGTCCGCCGCAGCGACGTTCCTGGGCGAGAGCTACGCAGTCCTCCTGCCGCGCGTGAAGGTGAAGGACGCCACGGCCACGTCCTTCCGCGCGCTGGCCAAGGTCTTCAACTTCGGCAAGGGCGGGGGTATGGGCGCGGGCGCCATGGCCTACCACGCGCGGGCGAAGGACAACGTCCGCTTCTGTCTCCTGGCCAAGGTAGCGGAGGCGTGCGGCATCGAGCGCGTGCCGGTGCGCGTTCAGGGCAAGGTGAAGATGGTCTGCGCCGCGTGCGTGGAAGTCTCCCAGCGCTATGGCGACAGATGGCTGGACGCGTGGCCCGAGCAGCGGGAGCTGTTCTCCCGCGCCAGCCGCCTCACCTACGGCGGGCAGTTCGTGGACGTGCTCATTCCCGGGGCCAACATCCTCCGGGGCGGGTGCGGCTACACGCAGTGGCTCAACACCCCCTTTCAGGCCCTCGGCGCCGTCGGGGCGAAGCTGGCCACCTGGCGCGTCGCCCGCGAGATGTACACGGCCCGGCGCTCTCCTCTCTGGGGCTCGCGGCTCGTCCTCATGGTGCACGACGAGTTGGTGGCGGAGCTGCGCGCGGACTGCCCCAACCGACTGCACGACGCGGCTGAGCGTATGGCACACCTCATGCGGCAGGCCATGCGCGAGACGGCCCCGGACCTCGCGGATGCCATCGAGGCGGAACCCGCCCTCTCGCGGGTGCTGTCGAAGGATGCGGCCACAGTGCGCGACGCTGCAGGGCGACTTCTGGTGTGGGAGCCCGAAGCGAGGGTCGCGGCGTAACTGCCCGCGCGCCCTGCCCCCATTCCAGTGTGGTGAAGACCGAACTCCTCACGGAACGAATCGCACTGTTTCAGGGCGACGCCGCACACGTCGCCCAGGTGCTGGCCCCGGACAGCATCGATGCCATTGTCACGGATCCACCCGCCGGAATTGGGCTCATGGACAAGGAATGGGACAGCGACCGAGGAGGCCGCGACCCGTGGGTGTCCTGGCTCGCGGGTGTCATGCGGGAAGCCTTCCGCGTGCTCAAGCCCGGAGGGCATGCCCTCGTCTGGGCCCTGCCGCGCACGTCGCACTGGACCGCAACCGCGCTTGAGGACGCGGGCTTCGAGGTGCGCGACATCCTCATGCATCTCTTCGGCACGGGCCTGCCGAAGTCGCTCGACGTTGCCCAGGCCATCGACAAGCAGAAGGACAACCGCGCCGAGGTGCTCGTCGTCACCCGCTGGATTGCGGAAATGCGGGACAAGGCTGGCCTGACGAATGCGCAAATCGATGCGGCGCTCGGCATGAACGGGATGGCCGGCCACTGGACGAGCCAGGCCGCTCAGCCCTACGTGCCGCACGAGCAATACTGGCCGGCACTCCTCAAGCTTCTTGGCGTCGCCGAGGTGCCAGAGCCCATCCGCTCTATTGCGGAGCGCATCATCGCGGAGAAGGGGAGACCAGGCCCCAACTGGTTCCAGCGCGCCGTTACCGGGCAGCACCACGAAGCATCCGCTGGCCAGCGCTGGCGCTCCAGGAACGGACTGAACGCGAACCTCGCGCCCAAGGAGCGACGCGACGAGCCCGCCACAGAGGCCGCGCGCCAGTGGCAGGGATGGGGCACCGCCCTCAAGCCCGCTGCGGAGCACTGGATTCTCGTGCGCAAGCCCCTCACCGGCACGGTGGCCGCGAACGTGCTGCGCCACGGCACCGGCGCGCTCAACATCGAGGCGTGCCGCGTCTCCGGTGATGGGAAGGAGCGCTGGCCGGCCCACGTCACGTTTGACGAGAAGGCTGCCTCCTACCTGTCCGACGAGGTGTCGCGGTTCTTCTACGTTGCCAAGCCCTCGCGCTCGGAACGACATGCGGGCGCCGGGCTCAACTCCCATCCCACCGTGAAGTCCATCGCGCTCATGCGGTGGTTGTGCCGGCTCGTGACGCCTCCGGGCGGCGTGGTGCTCGACCTCTTCGCCGGTAGCGGCACCACGGGCATCGCGGCCCTCGCCGAGGGCTTCGAGTTCGTCGGCATCGAGCGCGAGCCTGAATACCTGGCGCTCGCGAAGGCTCGCCTTGAGCACGCCCTGCGGCAGGGTTGTGACGAGGCGACGCCATGAAGCTCGTCTCCATCGACCCTGGGCTTCGGCATTGCGGCGTGGCCCTCTTCGACATCCCCTCCGCATCCCTTCTCTGCGCTGGGCTGCCTAAGAACTCCGAGCCCGCCCACGGTGCGCTGTCCCTTGCCTCCTGGGCGTCCATGGCCGGCGCAGTGCAAGCCTGGCTTCGCCCACGCGTCCAGGACGAGCCCTTCCAACTCGTCATCGAGTTGCCCCGCGTCTACGCCGCCGCGCACCAGCGGGGCGACCAGAACGACCTCATCCAGCTTGCCGGCGTCGTCGGCACGCTCGGGGGCGCCCTGGCGTCCGTCACGGAGCGCCGGAGTGTCTTCCCGCGCGACTGGAAGGGCACCCTCGACGCGGACGCGTTCATCGAGCGCATCAAGCAGCGCCTCGACGCCGCCGAGCACCTTCGCGTCGAGTTGCCAGCCGCGCATGACCTCCACCACAACGTCTGGGACGCCATCGGCATCGGGCTATACGCCCTCGGTCGGCTCTCGCCCCGTCGCGTCTTCCCGAGGTAGCCATGTCCGAGCCTTCGCACGCGCTGAATGCTGCGCCCGACTTCCTCACTGTGGACGAGGCCGCAGAATTACTCCGGGTGAATCGGAAGACGCTCTACGAGGCCATTCGCCTTGGCCAGGTGCCAGGGGTCGTTCGGCTTGGTCGATGCGTTCGACTTTCCCGCGCCACGATGCTGTCGTGTTCACCGGGTCAAGGCGGTCCTGCGCTCAAGGAGAAGCAGTCATGAGCGTGAGACTCAGGAAGTACAACGACAAGAACGGAAAGCCTCAGCAGGTCTGGTTCGTGGACATCAAGTTCAAGCACGCGAGCGGGAAAGTCGAGCGCGTCCGCAAGGACAGCCCGCTCAACACCCGTCGTGGTGCCGAGCAGTACGAACGCGACGTCCGCGCAGCCCTTCTGATGGGCACATTCGGAAAGGAGAAGGAGCCCGTAGCAACCGAGGAGACAAAAGAGGTGCCGACCGTGAAGGATTTCACTTCGCGGTACCTCACCTACTCGGACAACAACAACAAACCCTCCAGCGTCGACACCAAACAGCGGATCCTCAAACACCACATCATCCCGTACTTCGGGGAGATGCCTCTGGATTCTATCGGCCCGGCAGTCATCGAGGACTTTAAGGCCCTGATGCGGAAGAAGAAGTCCGCCGCCAGAGAGAGGAAGACGGCCCCATCCCAGGCAGCGCTCCGAAAGCGCAAGGGCGCGGCTCCCAAGCCTCTGAGCTTGAAGACCATCAACAACGTGCTCACGGTGTTGGGCAAGCTGCTGGCGGTCGCACAAGAACAGGGGGTCATCCAACAGGCTCCGCGCGTGAAGCTTTTTGGGAAGGTGCCCAAGCCCAAGTTCGACTTCCTCTCCTACGAGGAGGCCGAGCGACTCATCACTGCGTCCGAACCTGAGTGGCGTCCCATGCTGCTCGTGGCCATCAAGACGGGGCTCCGACAGGGCGAACTCATTGGGCTTCAGTGGGATGACCTGGACATGCAACGGGGCAAGGTTCACGTCCAGAGAACCATCTGGCGTGGAGTGGAGGGGCTGCCCAAGAGTGGTCGCGAGCGAATGGTGGACCTCCCCGCGTCAGCGACCGAAGCACTCAAGGGACACCGGCACCTGCGAGGCCCGTACGTCTTCTGCCAGGAGGACGGCAAGCCCTTCACGGACGGTAAGTTGAAGCGCCCGCTTACCCGCGCCTTGAAGGCGGCGGGCATCGTCCGGGAGGTGGGCCGCATCGGTTGGCACGACCTGCGCCACACCTACGGCAGCCACCTTGCCATGAGAGGCGTGCCTCTGAAGGTCATCCAGGAGCTGATGGGCCACGCGACCATCGAAATGACGAACCGTTATGCCCACCTGAGCCCCGAGGTGAAGCGGGACGCGGTCCAACTCCTCGACACGCCCTTGCTGGCGTGGGGCAATACAGGGGCAACGGCAGTGGGGTGAAAAATGAAAGGGCCCGTAACCCCTGAGGATTACGAGCCCTTTCAAGTGGAGGCGGAGGGAATCGAACCCTCGTCCGAAAGCCGTCGGCTCTTCGACCCTACGTGCGTAGTCCGCGATTTGCTACGTCACCAGGGCTCCCACGGACGGGATACCTGATGCCGGTCCTGGAAAGATCTCGTCACCTCGGGCCCAGGCACCCTTGGCGACCAGTCCGCATTATGACGGCCCATCCCCACCCCACGGACCGAGAGCAGGGGGACCGCGCACTAAAGACTGCTAATTAGGCAGCCAGCGCGAGCTCAACGTTGTCGTTGGCTTTTGTGATGTTGTCGGCAGTTTTACGAGCACCCAACAAGCTCGGCACGCGTCTCGAACGTCATTGCCCCCGTCGAAGCCAGGTCGCCCCCGGTTCGATGTACGTCATGCGGCCCCAGCAGCTCCGCACCCGTCCTACATTAACCGCTGAACGCCCTCCGTCAATCCTCCTGAAGGCACGGCGGTCACTCCTGCGACATTCCCTCCCCTGCCTGCCCCTCAGGCAGCCCCTTCCTTCCGGAGTCCCCCATGCAGGCGTACGAGCTCCACACCCCCACCGGCTCCTCCAGTTGGACCCTCGTGGAAACGCCCCAGCCCCAGCCGGGCCCCGGCCAGGCGCTCGTCCGCATCCACGCCGTCTCCCTCAACTACCGCGACCTCATCATCGCCCGCGGCACCTACCCCGGCCTCAAGCTCCCTCTCATCCCCTGCTCGGACGGCGCCGGCCAGGTCGTCTCCGTGGGCTCGGGCGTCACCCGCGTGAAGGCCGGCGACCGCGTCGCCCCCACCTTCTTCCAGGTCTGGACCGACGGCGAACGCACCCCGGAGAAGGTCGCCCACGCGCTCGGTGGCGGCGTCCCCGGCGTCCTCTCTGAATACGTCTGCGTGGACGCCGAAGGGCTGGTGCTCCTGCCGGACTGGCTCTCCTACGAGGAGGGCGCCACCCTCCCCTGCGCCGCCGTCACCGCCTGGAACGCGCTCGTCCCCCAGGGTGGCCTCAAGCGCGGGCAGACCGTGCTCGCGCAGGGCACCGGCGGCGTGTCCATCTTCGCCCTCCAGTTCGCCCGCATCCTCGGGGCCCGCGTCCTCATCACCTCCAGCCAGGACGACAAGCTCCAGCGCGCGAAGCAGCTGGGCGCGCAGTGGCTCATCAACTACCGCCAGACGCCGGACTGGGAGGAGGCCGTGCTCACCCTCACCGGCAACCAGGGCGTGGACCACGTGCTGGAGGTCGGCGGCGCGGGCACGCTGCCCCGCTCCATCGCGGCCACCAAGGAGGGCGGCCACATCGCGCTCATCGGCCTGCTCACCGGCGCCCCCGGCAAGCCGGACACCACCGCCACCAGCTCCAAACACCTGCGCGTCGTCAGCACCTACGTGGGCAGCCGCGAGATGTTCGAGGACATGCTCAAGGCCATGTCCCAGGAACAGACCCGGCCCGTCATCGACCGCGTCTTCCCCTTCGCCCAGGCTCGCGAAGCCCTCCAGTACATGGAGTCCGGCGGCCACTTCGGGAAGATCGTCATCACCCTGTGAGGCGTGGCTCTGGCGCACAGGTGACATGCGCCGACAGAAAGCCACCCACCCCCGCCCTACCTCCGGCGTAACGTCCCGCGCGTTCCCAGCACCGAAAGGGTCCGCGCATGCGCCGCCTGTTGCCCCTCCTGCTGCTGCTCCTGATGATGCCGGCGCTGCCGGCGTCCGCGCAGCAGCCTCCTGACGCCTCCCGCTTCTTCCCCTACACGCTGAACACCACGCGCCTGCCCAACGGGCTCACCGTGGTGCGCGTGCCGTTCAACTCTCCCGGCATCGTCGCGTACGTCACCGCCGTGCGCGTGGGTTCGCGCAACGAGGTGGAGCCCGGCCGCACCGGCTTCGCCCACTTCTTCGAACACATGATGTTCAAGGGGACCAAGGCGAACCCGGAGGGCCAGCGCGAGCGAATCCTCGGCGGCTTCGGCTTCGACGACAACGCGTTCACCACCGACGACATCACCGTGTACCAGGTGTACGGCCCCACCGCCGGCCTGGAGAAGCTCATCGCGCTGGAGGCCGACCGCTTCCAGAACCTGGAGTACTCCGAGCCGGCCTTCCAGACGGAGGCGCTCGCCGTCCTGGGCGAGTACCACAAGAACGCCGCGGGCCCGGACCTCAAGCTGGAGGAGACCCTGGCGAAGACGGCCTTCACCCGCCACACGTACCAGCACACCACGCTGGGCTTCTACGAGGACATCCAGGCGATGCCTAAGGCGTACGCGTACAGCCGCTCGTTCTTCGAGCGCTGGTACACGCCCGCCAACACCACCCTCTTCATCGTCGGTGACTTCAACGACGCGCAGGTCGTCTCGCAGGTGACCAAGGCCTACGGCGGATGGCAGCGCCAGCCCACCAGCGTCATCATCCCCACCGAGCCCCCGCAGACGAAGCAGCGCTCCGTCCACGTGGACTGGCCGCAGCCCACGCAGCCGCGCCACGTGCTCGCGTGGCACACGCCCGCCGCGCGCGCGGACACGCCCGACGCCGCCATCCAGACCCTCCTCGCCGAGTACCTCGTGGGCGACACCAGCCCCGCGTACAAGGAGCTGGTGCTGGAGAAGCAGTACGTCGAGTCGCTGAACGTCTACACCACGCCCCACCGCGACCCGTACCTGTTCCCCATCGACGCCACGTTGCAGGACGAGAAGTTCCGCGCCGACGTGGACGCAGTGTTGCGCCGCGAGGTGACGGCCGTGGCCGGCGCCCCGGTGGACGCCGTGCGCTTGAAGGCCATCCAGGACCACCTGCGCTACGGCCTGCTGATGGACCTGGAGACGCCGCGCGACGTGGCCATCGATCTGGCCCTCTACGCGGGCGTGATGGGCCGCCCTGACGCGCTCGCCAGCTATCTGAAACAGCTGGGCAGCGTGACGCCCCAGCAGATCACCCTGTTCGCGAGGAAGTACCTCGAGGACAAGAACCTCACCGTCCTCACCCTCACCCCCAAGGCCGTCGCCGCCGGAGGGACGCCGTGATGAAGACCCGCGCTACCGTGTCGCTCGTCCTGGCCGCCGCGCTGTCGCTCGCCGCCTGCGCCCACCACAAGCCTCCCGAGGAACCGCCCCCGACTCCGACTCCTACGCCGCCTCCCGAGCCGGGCTCCGTGCCCGCGGTGCCGCTGAACGAGCCGCCGCCGATGCACCTCGTCGTGCAGGCCCGGGCGGACACGCCCATCGTCAGCCTGCGGCTCGTCTTCCACACGGGCTCCATCGACGACCCGAAGGGCAAGGAGGGCCTCACCGCCCTCACCGCGAAGCTGATGGCGGAGGGCGGCACGCAGCAGCTCACCGCCGCGCAGCTGCTGGAAGCGCTCTACCCCATGGCCGCCGAGCTCAAGGTCGTCACCGACAAGGAGATGACGACCCTCTCCGGCCGCGTCCACCAGGACTTCCTGCCCGCGTTCCTGCTGCTCTTCACGGACACGCTGCTCCAGCCGCGCTTCGACCCCGCGGAGTTCGAGCGCCTGCGCGCCAACGCGCTCAATGCCGTGCGCAACGGCCTGCGCAGCGAGGACGACGAGACGCTCGGCAAGGTGGGCCTGGACGCGCTGCTCTACGCGGGGCACCCATACGCCCACTACACCGGCGGCACCGTGCAGGGGCTCCAGTCCCTCACGCTGGAGGACGTGAAGGCGCACGCGCGCCGCGTCTTCACGCAGGACCGGCTCGTCATCGGGCTCGCGGGCCCGGTGGACGCGAACCTCCAGCAGACGATGACTTCGCGCCTGAGCGCGCTGCCCGCCAAGGGCGCGCCCCGGGTGGAGCTGCCCACCGTGAAGTCCTCCGCGGGGCGCACGCTCATCCTCCAGAAGCCCACGCTCTCCACCGCCGTGAGCATGGGCTTCGTCACGCCGATGCGCAGGGGGGACCCGGACTTCTTCCCGGTGGCGTTCGCGCTGTCGAACCTGGGCGAGCACCGCCAGTTCATCGGCGTGCTCTTCAACGAGCTTCGCGAGCAGCGCGGCCTCAACTACGGCGACTACGCCTACGCCGAGCACTTCATCGAGGACCGGGGCAACGGCACCTTCAACCGCACCAACCTGGTGCGCACCCAGCAGGACGTGTCCATCTGGCTGCGCCCCGTGGTGCCCGCCAACGGCGTGTTCGCCACGCGCGGCGCGGTGTTCTTCCTGGAGCGCATGTCGAAGGAGCCCCTCACCCCGGAGCGCTTCAACCTGGTGCGCGGCTTCCTCCAGGGCTACACGCGCCTGTGGGAGCAGACCGACCAGCGGCGGCTGGGCTTCGCCATCGACTCGCTCTACTACGGCACGCCTGACTTCCTGAACGCCTACCGCTCCGCGCTGACGACGATGACGCCGGAGTCCGTGCAGGCCGCCGTCAAACGGCAGCTGGCGCCGGAGAAGCTGGCGCTCGTGTACGTCACGGAGGATGCGCAGGGGCTGGCGGAGAAGCTGAAGTCCGGCGCGCCTTCGCCCATCACCTACGCGTCGCCCAAGCCGCCGGAGCTGCTCAAGCTGGATGAACTCATCATCCAGCAGAAGCTGCCGGTGCGTCCGGACGCCGTGCAGATTGTCCCGGCGTCTGGGTTCATGGAGCGCTGACGTCCGCGCGCCCTTCCGGCGCTCAGGGGCTTTCCGGCAACGCCGTCCACACGCCGCGGAAGCGCTTGAGCGCCGGATCCTTCTGGCGCTTGCACTCCACGCCGTCCACCTGCACGGTGCCGTCGTCGCTGAGCAGCAGGATGTCCTCCGACGTGTCGGGCGTGAAGAACGCCTCCGGGTTCACGCCGGACAGGTCCACCGATGTCACCGGCACCGGCGCGTCGTCTCCGCCCTTCCAGGTGAACATGCGCGACTTCGCCTCGGAGGCGGTGGCCCCCGCGATGATCAGGTAGCGCCCCCGCCACGACGACAGCGAGCGGATGCCCAGTCCGCCCAGCTCCAGCAGCCGGGGCTCACCGAAGCGCGCGGTCGCGCCGTCGCGCACCACCGCCTCCGGGTTCAAGAGCGGCACCACCAACGCCTTGCCCTGCGTCAGCGGGCTGCGGAAGCCAATCAGCATCCCGGGCGCGTCCAGCATCGCCGTCATGCCTTCGATGTTGAGCCCACCCGGCTCCTTGGGCGGCAGCGGCTCCGCCTGCGCGAGCCCGTAGGGCGCGAGCCGTGCATCCGCGAGCAGGTCCTCCAGGAGCTGCGTGTACGGCTGTCCGACGAGCTGCACGTGCTCAGGGTCTTCCACGCCGGTGGCGAAGAAGCGCAGGCGCGCGGGCTGCTTCTTGCCGGAGCTGTTGCGGCCGTGCGACGTGAGCCAGAAGGCCAGGTTGCCCAGCCGCGAGCCCGCTTCGATGTCCGTCTCCGGTGGCTTCTTCTTCGCCGGCAGGTCGAGCGACGGCGACAGGTCCACCGTGCGCAGCGGACGGCCTCCCTTCCGCGCATCGTAGACGCGCAGGATGTTGTCCTCGTCGTCCGCCACCACGAACAGGCCCTGGCCCAGCTCCACCGCGCCGGACGCATCACAGCTGCCTTCGAAGACGACCGTGTTCGCGGGCGCGGCGGTCAGCGCGTCGCGCCGCACGTTCGCCTCACGGGTGCCACAACCCGCAACCAGGACACATCCCCACAGGAGCCAGCGTTTCATGGCCCTTCTTCTCGCTGCTCGCACAGCGTCACACGCACCGGGAACCCGGAGGCCTCGCGTGAAATGTGTCGTATGCAACAAGACACACGGCGGATCCGACGCGCCCGGGGTTTGTAGAAATGGCATGGGGCTGTAGCTCACACCGCGAGGGTGGGTTTTCTTTCGGCAGGGGGAGGTGGGTGCTAAGAGCCTCAGGATGCAATGCCCCGACTCCGAACCTTCGTGGAGCCGGTCCGCGTGCGGCGCGGCCCTGCGACTCGCGCTCCTGGGCCTGCTGCTCACCACGGCAGCGGCCCACGCTCAACCAGACCCCTTCTCCCGAGGCTTCGACGCCGTCCCGGTGAAACCGACGGCCGCGCAGTCCAGCGGCATCGGCCTGGAAGGCGCCACCGTGGAACCGGTGGGCAGCTACCGGGGCGCTCTGCTCTTCGACTTCAACTGGCGCATCCTCGCGTTGAAGCTGGGCGACGAGAAGCTGGGGAACCTGCTGCCTTACCGGCTGGACGCGCACCTGCTGTTCTCCTACCAGCTGCTGGAGCGGTTGGAGCTGGGCGTGGACCTGCCCGTCACGCTCATCCAGGGCGACAACTTCTCGCTGCTGGGTGACGCGCTGAACGCGCCGGACTTCCCTGGCGCCGCGGGCGTCAGCGGCACCACGCTGGGCGACATCCGCGTGCTGCCGCGCGTGAGCCTGTTGAATCCGGACCGCTTCCCGGTGGGGCTCGCGCTGGTGGCGGAGGTGCGGCTGCCCACCGGCAGCGCGCAGAGCTTCACGGGTGAGAGCGGCGTGGTGTTCGCACCGCGCCTGGCCATTGAGAAGAAGCTGGGGCCCGTGCGCGTGCTGGGCAACGCGGGCGTGCTCGTGCGCCCCGCGGCGCAGTACCTCAACCTGCGCGTGGACGACGAGCTGACGCTGGGCGCGGGCGGCATCGTGGACCTGCCGGACATCAGCCGGCTGCGCGAGGTGAAGGCCACCGCGGAAATGCACCTGCGCACGCCGCTGGCGCGCCCCTTCAACTTCGACCAGGCGGATTCGCTCAAGACGCCGTGGGAGCTGCTGGTGGGCGCCCGCGCGAAGGTGTGGGGCGACTGGGGCGTGGAGTTGGACGTGGGCCGCGGCCTCAACGTCACCACCGGCTACGGCCGTGAGGCCCTTCGGGTCATGCTGGCGCTGCGCTACGACAAGACCTTCAAGGACGAGGGCCCGGACTCCGACGGTGACGGCGTGCCCGACGTGCGCGACCGCTGCCCCACGCAGCCCGAGGACAAGGACGACTTCGAGGACTTCGACGGCTGCCCGGATCCGGACAACGACGGCGACGGCGTGGCGGACGGCGAGGACGCGTGCCCCAACAAGCCCGGCCCCAAGGAGAACAAGGGCTGCCCGGTGGAGCCGGACAAGGACACCGACGGCGACGGCGTCATCGACCCGCTGGACAAGTGCCCGCTGGTCCCCGGCCTCAAGGACTTCGACGGCTGCCCGGACACGGACTTCGACGAGATTCCGGACGGCGAGGACGACTGCCCCGACGTGGCCGGTCCGCCGGAGAACAACGGCTGCCCGTACGACGCTCCGCCCTACGTGGTGGTGGAATCGGACCGCATCCGCATCAAGGGCAACATCCTCTTCGAGACGGGCTCCGCGGTCATCCAGAAGCAGTCGTACCCGCTGCTGGACGAGGTGGCGACGGTGCTCGCGAAGAACCCGACGCTGGGGCCCGTGCAGATTGAAGGGCACACGGACAACAAGGGTTCGCGCGCGCTCAACGTGGACCTGTCCAACCGGCGCGCGAAGTCGGTGCTCGAGTACCTGACGAAGAAGGGCATCGACCGCAAGCGCCTCACGTCGCAGGGCTTCGGGTTCGACCGGCCTATCGCCACCAACGACACGGCGCTCGGCCGCGCGAAGAACCGGCGCGTGGACTTCAAGCTGGTCAAGTCGGAGCTCGAATCCGGCCCGAAGGAGACCCTCGTCCCCCACGGCCAGCCGCCGCCGCCCGGCACCGAGCCGGTGCCCGGACCGGGCGCGCCTCCCGCGACTCCCGCGCCTGGCGCGGGCACACCGGCCGGCAAGAAGTAACGCGGACCCTTGGGACGGCCCGGCACCAGGGCCGTCCCAAATCGATACATTTGTTGTTTTGCGGGATGACTGAAGGCCCGGGGCAAAATGCCCCGCTTCGAGGCCTCGTCTCCCCACCCGCACGACGCGCTCTGTCGAGTGCGCTGCGTCGGAAATAATCGGGAATATCGCCGAGGGTCAGTTTCACCCAGTACCCCTCGCTGACCAGTTATTCTCGAAACATGAGGACATTTGAAACAGAAGGTAACGGCGCGGGGATGACCCCGGAGCAGAAGCGCGCGCGGCTGGCGGAGCTGCTGCGCGGCAAGGTCCGGCCCACGCATGCACCGGTGTCCTTCAGCCAGGAGCGCATGTGGTTCCAGGACCGCCTGAGCCCTGGCAGCGCCGCCTTCAACATCCCGGTCCGCGTGCGGTTCTCCGGCGTGCTGGACGTGGCCGTGCTGCACGCCAGCCTCCAGGCGCTGGTGCGGCGTCACGCGCCGCTGCGCACCACCTTCGTCGAACAGGACGGCCGGCCGCTGCAGCACATCGCGCCCGCGTTGGAGCTCGCGCTGCCCCTGGTGGACCTCCAGGCGCTGCCCGCCGCGGAGCGTGAGGCGGAGGCCATTCGGCTGATCACCGACGAGGCGCGCCAGCCGTTCGACCTGGAGAAGGGACCGCTGCTGCGCACCGTGCTGTATCGGCTGGATGCGCTGGAGCATGTGCTGCTGCTCAAGCTGCACCACATCATCACGGACGGTTGGTCCATGGGCGTGCTGGTGCGCGAGCTGAGCGCGCTGTACCCGGCGCTCGCGGAAGGCAAGACGTCACCGCTGGCCCCGCTGCCCATGCAGTACGCCGACTATGCGGCCTGGCAGCGTGAGTTCCTGCGCGGTGACGTGCTGGAGTCGCACCTGGGCTTCTGGCGTGAGCGGTTGGACCCAGACGCGGTGCTGGAGTTGCCCACCGACAGGCCCCGCCCCGCGGTCCTCTCCGGGCGCGGTGCGCGCATCAACGCGGTGCTGCCCGTCGCGCTCGTGGAGTCGCTGAAGGCGCTCGCGCTCGCGGAGGGCAACACGCTCTTCGGCGTGCTGCTCGCGGGCTTCCAGGTGCTGCTGTCGCGCTACAGCGGCCAGCAGGACGTGGTGGTGGGTACCTCCGTGGCCGGCCGTGGCCGCGCGGAGTTGGAAGGGCTCATCGGCCTGTTCACCAACTACCTGGCCTTCCGCACGGACCTGTCCGGACAGCCGTCCTTCCGCGAGCTGCTCGGCCGCGTGCGCGAGACGACGCTGGAGTCCTACGCGCACCAGGACGTGCCCTTCGAGAAGCTGGTGGACGCGCTGAAGCCGGAGCGCCAGCTGAGCGTGAATCCCCTCTTCCAGGTGGCGCTGACGCTGCAGAACGCGCCCCTGCCGCCGCTGCGATTGCCGGGGCTCATCCTGGACGCGCAGCCGGTGGACAACCGCACCAGCAAGACGGACCTGTCGCTCATCGCCATGGAGGTGCCGCAGGGCATGCGCCTCACGGCCGAGTACAACACGGACCTCTTCGACCCCGGTTCCATCCAGCGGCTGCTCGCGCACCTGCGCACGCTGCTGGAAGGAGTGGTCGCGGATCCGGGCCGGCGCGTCTCCGAGCTGCCCTTGATGGACTCGGCTGAGTCCATGCGGGTCCAGCGGGAGTGGGCCGGTGAAGCCGCGCCCTTCCCGGAGGACTGTTGCCTGCACACGCTCTTCGAAGCGCAGGCGCAGCGGACGCCCGAGGCCGTGGCCGTGCGGTTCCTGGGACAGGCGCTCATGTATGCGCAGCTGGATGCTCGCGCGAACCAGCTCGCGCATGCGCTGCGCCGCCGGGGTGTGGGAACAGAGGCCCGGGTGGCCTTGAGCGTGGAGCGCTCACTGGACGTCGCCGTGGGATTGCTTGGCATCCTCAAGGCGGGCGGTGCGTGGGTGCCCGTGGATCCGATGCTGCCTCGGGAGCGGCTGGCCTTCATGCTGGAGGACAGCGGCGCCTCCGTACTGGTGACGCAGGCTCCGCTGTTGGAGCGCTTCCCAGCGGGAGCGCGCTCCCGTGCGCTGTGCCTCGATGTGGAGCGGGACGGGCTCGCGGGGGAGAGCGTGCTGGCTCCGGACTCAGGCGTGGGGCCCCGGAATCTCGCTTACGTGCTCTACACCTCTGGCAGCACGGGCATGCCCAAGGGGACCGCCATCGAGCACCGTGGCGTGTGCAACCTGGTCGCGCATGAGGCCACGGCCTACGGCATCGGGCCGGGCAGCCGCGTCCTCCAGTTCGCCAGCCTCTCGTTCGACCTGTCGGTGGAGGAGATCTTCACCACGCTGTGCAGCGGGGCCACGTTGGTGCTGGCACCGCTGGAAGACCTGATGCCCGGCGAGCCGCTGCGCAAGCTGCTGCGCGACGAGGCCCTGACGGTCATCAGCCTCACGCCTGCGACGCTCGCGGCCACGGCCCCTGAAGGACTGCCCGCACTGCGGACCGTCATCTCCGGCGGTGAAGCGCTGCCTCCGGAAGTGGTGGCGCGGTGGGCTCCGGGCCGCGTGTTCATCAACACGTACGGCCCCACGGAAGCCACCGTCATGGCCACGCTCACCGAGTGCACGGCGGACGGGCGTGTGCCGTCCATCGGCCGACCGCTGGCCAACGTGCGCGCGTACGTCCTGGATGCCCGGGGCGGGCTCGTGCCCGTGGGAGTGAAGGGCGAGCTGCACCTGGGCGGCGTGGGCGTGGCGCGAGGCTATGCGGGCCGGTCCGCGCTGACGGCCGAGCGCTTCGTGCCGGATGCCTTCTCCGGTGATGCCGGGGCGCGGCTGTACCGCACGGGCGACGTGGTGCGCTGGCGCGAGGACGGCACGCTGGAGTTCGTGGGCCGGGCGGATGCGCAGGTGAAGGTGCGCGGCTTCCGCATCGAGCTGGGTGAGGTGGAGACCGCGCTGGCGAAGCTGCCTCCGGTACGGGACGCGGTGGTGGTGGCGCGCGAGGACGGGCCCGGCGGCAAGCGGCTGGTGGGCTACGTCGTGCTTCGCGACGGCGTTGACGCCAACGGCAGCGGGCTGCGGGCTGCCCTCAAGGACGCCCTGCCTGAGTACATGGTGCCGTCGGCCGTGGTGGTGCTGGCCACGCTCCCGCTCACGACCAACGGCAAGGTGGACCGCAAGGCGCTGCCGGCTCCGGACCTGGCGGGGGGTGATTCTCGGGAGTACGTGGCGCCTCGCACGCCCACCGAACAGCGCCTGGCGGGGCTGTGGCAGGAGCTGCTCGGCGTGACGCGCGTCGGGGCGAATGATCATTTCTTCGACCTGGGCGGCCATTCGCTGCTGGCCACGCAGGCGCTCAGCCGGATCCGTCAGGCGTTCTCGGTGGAGCTGCCCCTCCGGCGCCTGTTCGAAACTCCCACACTGGACGCCGTGGCCCGCCTCATCGACGAGGCGCTCGCGGGCAAGGGGCAGCCGGTCCCGGCACCGCCCAAGCCACAGGAGGCCCGTGCGCGGCCCGCGCCCACGGTTCCGCTGGAGGATGTCGCGCGCGAGTGGGCGGCCCATGCCTCCGCGCAGCCACGTGACACCGTGATGCCCTTCACGGCGGAGCTGCGCCAACGGGTGCTGGTGGAATGGAACGCGACGGCGACCGAGTACCCGCGCGACTCCACCCTTCCGGAAGTCTTCGAGCAGGTGGTGGCCCGCTTCCCGGAGAAGGTCGCCGTCGAGTTCGGAGATACGCGCCTCACGTACCGGCAACTGGATGAACGCGCCAATCGGCTTGCGTGGCATCTGCGCTCGCTGGGCGTGGACACGGATTCGCGTGTGGCCGTGGCACAGGAGCGCTCGCTGGAGCTGGTCGTCTCGCTTGTCGCCATCCTCAAGGCGGGCGCGGCCTACGTGCCGCTGGATCCGGCCTACCCACGCGCGCGTCTGGCCGCGATGGTGGAGGACGCACGGCCTCGCGTCCTCGTCACCTCTCGCGCGCTCCTGTCGAACCTGCCTCACGAGGAGCTGTTGCCCGTGGCGCTGGAGGAGCTGTCTCTCGACGTGATGCCTGCGCATGCGCCTCCTCGAAGCGCCCTGCCGCAGAGCCTTGCGTACATCGACTTCACCTCCGGCTCCACCGGCAGGCCCAAGGGTGTCGGCACGCCCCACGCCGCCGTACTCCGCACCCTCTTCGGCGTCGACTACACCCACTTCGGGCCCGACGAGACATTGTTGATGATGGCCCCCCTCGCCTTCGACGCCTCCACCTTCGAAGTCTGGGGCGCGCTGCTGCATGGCGCGAAGCTGGCCGTCTTCCCCGCGCACCCTCCAACGGATCCGCATGAACTGGAGCAGGTGCTGGTGCAGCACGGCGTGACGACGCTGTGGCTCACCATTGGCTTCTTCACCCAGCTGGTGGATTCACACCTGCCCGCGCTGCGCACACTGCGCCAGGTGCTCACGGGCGGTGACGTCATCTCCGCGTCCCACGTGCGCCGCGTGCTGGAGCAGTTGGGCATCCCCGTCAGCGCCTTCTATGGCCCGACGGAGACCACGGTCTTCGCCACCAGCCACCGCTTCACGCATGCCTCTCAGGTGGGCGCCTCCGTCCCGCTGGGCCGCCCGCACAGCAACATGCAGGTGTACGTGCTGGATGCCTCCGGCCAGCCCGTTCCTCCGGGCATCCAGGGCGAGCTGTTCATCGGTGGCGACGGACTCGCACGCGGCTACGTGGGCCAGCCCTCGCTCACCGCGGAGCGCTTCCTTCCCGACCCGTTCTCCTCCACTCCAGGCGCGCGCCTCTACCGTACCGGCGACCTCGGCCGCTGGCGTGAGGATGGCGTGCTGGAGTTCCTGGGCCGCGCGGACGCACAGGTGAAGGTGCGCGGTTTCCGCATCGAACTGCCCGAAATCGAAGCCGCCCTGCGCGCTCATCCCGAGGTGCGCGAGGCCGTCGTCATGGCCCGCGAGGACGTGCCCGGCGACAAGCGCCTCGTCGCCTACGTCGTCGCTCCTGAGTCCCTGGACGTGGCTGAACTGCGCGCGTTCCTCAAGCAGCGCCTGCCTGACTTCATGATGCCTTCGGCCATGGGGCGGCTGGATGCCCTGCCCCTCAACTCCAACGGCAAGGTGGACCGCAAGGCCCTCCCCGCTCCCTCCACCTTCCAGACTCGCGCACGGACGCGCCCGCCGCGCACGGACACGGAGCGGTTGCTCGCCACGCTCTGGGAAGAGGTTCTCCAGACGGGCACGGTCGGCGCCGAGGATAATTTCTTCGACCTGGGCGGCAACTCACTGAGCGCCACGCAGATCCTCTCGCGCATCCGGCGTGCGCTCCAGGCGGAGCTGTCCATCGCGAACTTCTTCGCGGCCCCCACCGTGGAAGCCATCGCCCGTCGTCTTGAGGCGCAAGGCCCGGTGCTCCCTGTCCTGGCCGTGCCCGCGCTCAAGCCAGTGCCACGCGACGGCGGCCTGCCCCTGTCCTTCGCCCAGCAGCGGTTGTGGTTCTTCGCGAAGCTGGAGCCCGCGAGCACCGCGTACAACCTCCCCTTCGTCATGCGGCTCGAAGGCACCCTCGATGTGCCCGCGCTCGCACGAGGCCTGAGAGAGCTGTCCCAGCGCCACGAATCCCTGCGCACCACCTTCCGTGAAGAGGCGTCAGGCCCCGTCCAGGTCATCAGCGCGTCCCCCACGCTGCCCGCGGGCTGGATGGACCTGAGCACGCTTCCTGATGCCGAGCGCGAGCTCAGCGCCATCCTCGACGAAGAGGCACGGCAGGTCTTCGACCTGGAAGCCGGCCCGCTCTGGCGCGTCCTCCTGGTGCGCATGAGCGCGCAGCACCACCTGCTGCTGCTCACCATGCACCACGTCATCTCCGACGCCTGGTCCATGGGCGTGCTCCTCCAGGAGTTGACCACGCTGTATGCCGCCCACGCGGAGCGCCGGACGCCGCAGCTCAAGCCGCTGCCCGTGCAGTACGCGGACTTCTCCGTCTGGCAGCGAGGCTGGCTGCGAGACGCGGCCCTGGAGTCCCAGCTCGGCTGGTGGCGCGAGCAACTCCACGGCGCGCCGAAGGCCCTGGAGCTGCCCACGGATCGGCCTCGTCCCGCGGCGCAGACCTTCCGCGGCGCGGTGGTGCCCTTCCAGTTCCCTCGCGAGCTGTCGGACGCGATGCAGGCGCTCTGCCGGAGCGAAGGCGTCACGCCCTCCATGGTGGTGCTGGCCGCGTTCCAGGTGCTGCTCTCTCGCTACAGCGGCCAGGAAGATGTCTCCGTGGGCTCGCCCATCGCGGGCCGGCACCATGCGGAGCTGGAGGGGCTCATCGGCTTCTTCGTCAACACGCTGGTGTTGCGCACGAAGCTGGACGGAGACCCGAGCTTCCGCGAGCTGCTCGCCCGCGTGCGCGCCGTGGCCCTGGGTGCGTACGCGCATCAGGACGTGCCCTTCGAGAAGCTGGTGGAGGCGCTCCGGCCAGAGCGTGACCCGCGCCGCACGCCCCTCTTCCAGGTGATGCTCGCGTATCAGAACGCGCCCATGCCGGAGACGCTGGGTACGGGCCTCAAGCTCCAGCCTCTGGAGCCTCGGGGCGGCACCGCGAAGTTCGAGCTCACCCTGGCGCTGAACGACACCGCCGACGGGCTGAAGGGCCTGCTCGAATACAACACCGACCTCTTCGACGCCTCGACCGCCAGCCGCATGGTGGGCCACCTGCGCGCGATGCTTGCCGGCGCCCTCCACGCACCGGAGCGCCGCCTCTCCGCGCTGCCCATGCTCACGCTCGAGGAGCGCGGGCTCCTGCTCCACTCGTGGAGCGAAACCGGCGCGGCCACGGCGGAGGATGCTTCCCTGCACCGGCTCCTCCAGACACAGGCCCGGCGCCATCCCGACGCGATCGCCGTCGAGCACGAGGGCCAGGTCCTGACCTGGGAGGAGGCTCACCACCGGGCCCGGGAGGTCCTCCGCGAGCTGCGCAGGCGCGGCGTGGTGGCCCTGCCTCCCGCGCCGCCTCTCGTGCCCGTGTCCCGCACGGGCCCGCTGCCCCTGTCCTTCGCCCAGCAGCGGCTGTGGCTCATTGATCAGCTGGAGCCGGGCAGCGCCGCCTACAACATCTTCCTGGCCCTGCGCGTGGAGGGCGCGCTGGACGTGTCCGCGTTGGAGCAGGCCTTCGCCGCGCTCATCGCCCGCCACGAATCCCTGCGCACCGTCTTCATCGCGAAGGAGGGCCAGCCCGCCCAGGTCATCCTCGCCGAAGTGCCGTTCGCCCTGGAGGTGGTGGAGCTGGGCGAGGTCTCCCGCGAAGCGCTGGACGAGCGGCTGCGTGAAGAGGCGCGGCGCCCGTTCGACCTGGAGCGGGGGCCACTGCTGCGCGTCTCGCTGTTGCGTCTGGGCGCAGGGGA
This sequence comes from Corallococcus sp. AB032C, assembly GCF_003668935.1. Lineage (NCBI taxonomy): Bacteria > Pseudomonadati > Myxococcota > Myxococcia > Myxococcales > Myxococcaceae > Corallococcus > Corallococcus sp. AB032C. The sequence continues at coordinate 29,641 of NZ_RAWP01000089.1, forward strand.
GCACGTGCTGTGGCTGAACATGCACCACATCGTCTCCGACGGTTGGTCCATGGGCGTGCTCGTGCGGGAGCTGTCCGCGCTGTACGGCGCCCGGGTTTCGGGCCAGCCGTCGCCGCTGCCTCCCCTGCCGGTCCAGTACGCGGACCACGCGGCCTGGCAGCGCGACTGGTTGAAGGACGAGGTCCTGGATCACCACCTCGCGTACTGGCGCCGTCAGCTCTCCGGAGCGCCGCCACTGCTGGAGCTGCCCACCGACAAGCCGCGTCCGCGCGTCCTGTCTCCCCAGGGTTCGCAGGTGCCCGTGCAGCTGTCTGGAGCGCTGTCGGAGTCCCTCCAGGCGATGTGCCAACGCGAAGGCGTCACGCTCTTCATGGCCCTGGTGGCGGCATGGCAGGCGCTGCTCTCGCGCTACAGCGGACAGGAAGATGTCTCCGTGGGCTCGCCCATCGCGGGCCGCACGCACGAGGACACGGAGGGGCTCATCGGCTTCTTCGTCAACACGCTGGTGCTGCGCACGCGCGTCGATCCGAAGGCCACCTTCCGCCAGCTGCTGGCCCAGGTGCGCGCCACCACGCTCGCCGCCTACGAACACCAGGACGCGCCCTTCGAGAAGCTGGTGGAGGAGCTTCAGCCCAAGCGCAGCCTGAGCCACTCGCCGCTCTTCCAGGCCGTGCTCGCGCTGCAGAACGCTCCGACGCAGCCGCTGGTGCTGCCGAGCGGACCTGGTGTTTCGGAGCCGGTGCGGCTCCTGCCCCTGGAGCAGACCGAACAGACCACGCAGTTCGACCTCACCCTGGCCCTGGCACAGACCGCGCAAGGCCTGCGGGGCGCGCTCAGCTACCGCACGGACCTGTTCGAAGCCTCCACCGCCTCCCGGATGGTGGAGCACCTGCGCACGTTGCTGGAGGCCGTGGCAGCGAAGCCTGATCAGCCCCTGGGCGAGCTCTCCCTCCTCACCCGCGACGAGCGCCAGCGCATCCTCGTGGCGTGGAACGACACCGCCGTCACCAGCCCCACGGACATCCCCGTCCACGTCCACTTCGCCCGGCAGGCACAGCGCACGCCTCACGCGGTCGCGCTCGTGCTGGGGGATGATTCGCTGACGTATGCCCAACTGGACGCGCGCGCGAACCAACTGGCCTGGCACCTGCGCGCGCAGGGCATCGTCCCGGGTGCACGCGTCGGACTCGCCGTCGAGCGTTCCTTCGAGTTGGTGACGGCGATGCTCGCCATCCTCAAGTTGGGCGCGGCCTTCGTTCCCGTGGACCGCAACGCGCCCGTGGAGCGCACCGCGGCCCTGCTGGAGGACGCGGACGTCCGCGTGACGGTGACCCACCAGCCGTTCGCGCCGTTGCTGCCGGCCTCCGGCGGGCGTGTCTGGCTGGATGCGCAGCGGGACGTCATCGCCGCGTTGCCCACGCATGCACCCGACCTCCGCGTGGACGGCGAAGCCCTGGCGTACATCATGTTCACCTCTGGCAGCACCGGCCGCCCCAAGGGCGTCTGCGTGCCGCACCGGGGCATCACCCGGCTGGTGCTCGGCAGCACCTTCATGCGCTTCGGGCCCGACGAGGTCTGGATTCAGTTCGCGCCCGTTGCCTTCGACGCGTCCACGCTCGAAATCTGGGGCGCGCTGCTGCACGGCGCGAAGCTCGTCCTTCCGCCTCCGCATGCCCTGTCATTGGAGGAGCTGAGCGGACAGCTTCGCCGCCACCGCGTGACGTCGATGTTCCTCACGACCGCGCTCTTCGAGCAACTCGTCCTGCACCAGGGCGACGTCCTGGCGGAGGTGCGTCAGGTGCTCGCGGGCGGAGAGGTGATGCCCTGGCCCCGCATGCGCGACCACCTGGCCCGCCTCCCTGAAGGCGCGACGGTCATTCACGCCTATGGCCCCACGGAGAACACGACCTTCTCCACCACGCTGCCCCTGAACCGCGACGCGCGAGTGGAGGGCCCTGTGTCCATCGGCCGTCCCATCCCGAACGCCACCGCGTATGTGCTGGATGCGAACCTGCAACCGGTGCCCGTGGGCATCGCCGGTGAGGTGTACGTGGGCGGCAAGGGCCTGACCTGGGGCTACCTGAACCGTCCCGAGCTGACCGCCGAGCGCTTCGTCCCCCATCCCTTCGCGTCCACTCCGGGCGAGCGCATCTACCGCACGGGAGACAAGGCTCGCTGGCTTGCGGACGGCACGCTCGACTTCCTGGGCCGGGTCGACTTCCAGGTGAAGGTGCGCGGCTTCCGCATCGAGCTGGGGGAAATCGAAGCGGCGCTGCGACAGGTGGAGGCGGTGAAGGAAGCCATCGTGGTGGCGCGGGGTGAGACCACGGAGAAGCAGCTCGTCGCGTACGTGGCGCCGAAGGCTGGCGAGACGCTGGACGTGGACGCCCTGAAGGCACACCTGCGGCAGCGGCTGCCGGAGGCCATGGTGCCCGGCGTGGTCGTGGTGCTGGAGGCGCTGCCGCTCAACGTCAACGGCAAGGTGGACCGCAAGGCATTGCCGGAACCGGAAGCGCCGACGGCCAGCAGCACGTACGAAGCGCCTCGCACGGAGCTGGAAGCGAAGCTGGCGGCCATCTGGGCCCAGGTGCTGCGCGTGCCCCGCGTGGGCGCGAAGGATGACTTCTTCGCGCTGGGTGGGCACTCGTTGCTCGCGACGCAGGTGGTGTCGCGGGTGCGCGCGGAGACGGGCGCGGAGCTTCCGCTGCGCACGCTGTTCGAAGCCCCCACCGTGGAGGCGCTGGCCTCACGCATCGAAGCCGCCTCACGTGCTCAGCAGGGCGCACGGCGTCCACCGTTGGTGCCCGTTCCTCGCAGCGGTCCACTGCCGCTGTCCTTCGCGCAGCAGCGGCTGTGGTTCCTCGACCGGCTCAACCCGGAGAGCGTCCACTACAACGTCCCTGCCGCCTTGCGGCTCGACGGGCCCCTGGATGCGGAGGCGCTGGCGCAAGGCCTCCAGGCGCTCGTCCAGCGCCATGAAGCCCTGCGCACCACGTTCCACGCGCGCGAGGACGGCGAGCCCGTCCAGCACCCGCACGCGCACGCGGAGCTGTCCATGGCCCAGGTGGACCTGAGTCACCTGCCAGAGGCGGAGCAGGACGCGGAGGCCCGGCGACGGGCCCTGGAGGAAGCGCTCCTCCCGTTCGACCTGACGCGCGCGCCACTGATGCGCGCCACCCTGATGCGCCTGTCCGCGCGACGCCACGTGTTGCTCGTCACGCTGCATCACATCGTCTCGGATGGCTGGTCCAATCGCGTCCTCGTCGAGGAGTTGAGGGCGCTCCATGCCGCGTTCTCGCGAGGCGAGCCCTCGCCCCTGCCACCGCTGACGCTCCAGTACGCGGACTACGCGACCTGGCAACGGGGTTGGCTCCAGGGCGAGGTGCTGGAACAGCAACTGGGGTGGTGGAAGCAGCAGCTCGACGGCGTGCCGCATGCGCTGGAGCTGCCCACGGACAAGCCTCGTCCGGCCGTGCAAACCTACCGTGGCGCGCAGGTGTCCGTGCGGCTGTCACAGGCTGCCACGCGGGGACTCAAGGCCCTCTGCCAGCAGGAGGTCACCACGCCGTTCATGGCGCTGCTCGCGCTCTGGCAGGTCCTGCTGGCTCTGTACTCGGGACAGGAGGACTTCGCCGTTGGCTCGCCCATCGCGGGCCGTGAACAGGGGGAGTTGGAGGGACTCGTCGGATTCTTCGTGAACACGCTGGCGCTGCGGGCGCGGGTGGACCGCCGCGGCTCGTTCCGGCAGTTGCTGCGCCGGGTGAAGGAGGTGGCGCTGGGCGCGTATGCCCACCAGGACCTGCCCTTCGAACGGTTGGTGGAAGCGTTGAGGCCCGCGCGAGACCCGAGCCGCGCGCCGCTGTTCCAGGTGCTCTTCACGTCGCGGGACGGTGCTCCGCCCGCACCGGCTGGAGAGGAGCTGACGCTGCGCCCGTTGGACGTGGAGGAGACCACGTCCAAGTTCGACCTGGAGTTGAGCCTGATGGAGTCACCCGAGGGCTTCACGGGAGCGCTGGTCTACAACACCGCCCTGCTCGAGCCGCGCACGGCCGCGCGCATGGCGGAGCACCTCCGCACGCTGGCGGAAGCGCTCGTGGCCCGACCGGAGGCGCCCCTGGCTTCCATGTCCCTGCTGACGGAGGGAGAGCGTCAGCGCGTGTTGGTGGAATGGAACGCGACGGCGACCGAATACCCGCGCGACTCCACCCTTCCGGAAGTCTTCGAGCAGGTGGTGGCCCGCTTCCCGGAGAAGGTCGCCGTCGAGTTCGGCGATACGCGCCTCACCTACCGGCAGCTGGATGAACGCGCCAATCGGCTTGCGTGGCATCTGCGCTCGCTGGGCGTGGCCACGGATGCGCGCGTCGCCGTGGCCCTGGAGCGTTCTCTGGAGCTGGTCGTCTCGCTCGTCGCCATCCTCAAGGCGGGCGCGGCCTACGTGCCGCTGGATCCGGCCTACCCGCGCGCGCGTCTGGCCGCGATGGTGGAAGATGCTCAGCCTCGCGTCCTCCTCACGTCGCGTGCGCTCCTGCCGAATCTGCCTCACGAGCACCTGTTGCCCGTAGTGCTGGAGGAAGTGTCCCTCGACACGCTGCCCGCGCATGCGCCTCCACGAAGCGCTTTGCCGCAGAGCCTTGCGTACATCGACTTCACCTCCGGCTCCACCGGCAGGCCCAAGGGTGTCGGCACGCCTCACGCCGCTGTACTCCGCACCCTCTTCGGCGTCGACTACGCACGCTTCGGGCCCGACGAGACACTGCTGATGATGGCGCCCCTCGCCTTCGATGCCTCCACCTTCGAGGTCTGGGGCGCGCTGCTGCATGGCGCGAAGCTGGCCGTCTTCCCCGCGCATCCTCCGACGGATCCTCATGAACTGGAGCGCGTGCTCGTGCACCACGGCGTGACGACGCTGTGGCTCACCGTGGGCCTCTTCACCCAGTTGGTGGATACGAATCTGCCCGCACTGCGCTCCCTGCGCCAGGTGCTCACGGGCGGTGACGTCATCTCCGCGTCCCATGTGCGTCGCGTGCTGGAGCAACTCCACATCCCCGTCACCGCCTGCTATGGCCCGACGGAGACCACGGTCTTCGCCACCAGCCACCGGTGCACGCAGGCCTCCCAGGTGGGCGCCTCCACCCCGCTGGGCCGCCCGCACAGCAACATGCAGGTGTACGTGATGGATGCCTCCGGCCAGCCCGTTCCTCCGGGCATCCTGGGCGAGCTGTTCATCGGTGGCGACGGACTCGCACGCGGCTACGTGGGCCAGCCCGCGCTCACCGCGGAGCGCTTCATTCCCGATCCGTTCTCCTCCACCCCCGGCGCACGCCTCTATCGCACTGGAGACCTCGGCCGCTGGCGTGAGGACGGCGTGCTGGAGTTCCTGGGCCGCGCGGATGCGCAGGTGAAGGTGCGCGGCTTCCGCATCGAACTGGCGGAGATCGAGGCCGCGCTCCTCGCCCACCCAGCGGTGCGGAGCGCTGTCGTCATGGCCCGCGAGGACGTGCCCGGCGACAAGCGCCTCGTCGCCTATGCCGCGCCCGAAACCCTGGACGTGGCCGAACTGCGCACGTTCCTCAAGCAGCGGCTGCCCGACTACTCGGTGCCTTCCACCCTGGTGTGTCTGGAAGTCCTGCCCCTCACCGCCAACGGCAAGGTCGACCGCAAGGCCCTCCCCGCGCCCGAGTCCGCGACCTCCGCGTCCGGAAGTGACGTCGCGCCCCGAACGCCCCTGGAGGAGCAGCTGGCCTGGTCCTTCGCGGAGGTGCTGCGCGTGCCTCGCGTCAGCATCACCGACAACTTCTTCGAGCTGGGCGGTCACTCCCTGCTGGCCCTGCGGCTGATCGCCTCCATCCGCGTGCACACCGGGCACCTGGTTCCCATGGCGGCCCTCTTCCAACACGGCACCGTCGAGCAACTGGCGCTGCGGATCCAACAGGAGACCACCCCGCTTCCCGCCAACCTCGTGCGACTGAAAGCGGGCGCCGCCGAGAAGCGGCCCCTCTTCCTCGTCCACGGCGGAGGAGGAGGCGTGCTGGGCTACTCCGAGCTCGTCCGCCAGTTGGGCAACGACCGGCCCGTCTACGGACTGTCCGCGTCGGGCCTGGAGGGCGGCGCCCTTCCTCCCGCATCCGTCGAGACACTGGCGCGCGATTACCTGAGCCAGCTGCGCACCGTGCAGCCGCAGGGGCCGTATCTGCTGGGTGGCTGGTCCTTCGGCGGGCTCGTCGCGATGGAGATGGCGCGTCAGCTCCAGGCCCTGGGTGAAGTGGTGGAGCTGCTGGCCCTGATGGACTCCACCGTGCCCACGCCCCAGCCGCGTCCGGAAGCCGACCCGCTCGGACTGCTGGCGCTCGTCGGGCGGACGCTCGGCCTGCGCTGGCAGGACCTGTCCCTGGACCTGGAGCAACTGCGGCGCATGGAGCCGCGCGAACGGCTCACGTACGTCCTGGAGCAGCTCAAGGGCGGCAACCTGGGCCTGGACCTGGAGAGCGCCGAGCGCCTCTTCGAAATGCACACGCGGTTCTACGAAGCCCAGCGCTTCTACGTGCCTGACGGTGGCTACTCAGGCCCCACGCTCGTCTTCCGGGCCACCGCGGGACAGCGTGACGCCGACGAGCCCGCATGGCGCACGTGGCTCACGGGGCCTGTCACTTCGTACGACGTGCCGGGAGACCACTACACGATGCTGAGCGCGCCCCACGCATCGTCCGTGGCGGAGCAGCTCCTCCACCACCTGCGGGCGCTGTAGCGCGAGGGAGGGCGGGCCCGGACGCGCGGGCCCGCTTCCTCAATCCGCCGAGCCGGGCTCCAAGCCCAGTGCTTCGCTCGCGAAGCGAGCCATGCGCTCAATCAGCCGCGCCTTGTCGTCCAGGACGCTGCGACCGGACCGGTCCGACATGGACTCCAGCCGCTCACCACAGCGCAGGTCCAGGCAGACGATCACACCCACCCTGCGCTTCGAGTCGACATCCGTGGTGATGAGACCCACCTCCGCCACGGTGGGCGTCCGGCACCAGTCACACATCTTGGGCGCAAGGGTCGGGTCTCCGTGCTGATCCCTGCGGAAGGCGATACCCGTGGGCTGCTTGCTCCCCGGCGCGACGAACACCAGGAAGACGCGCACCCCGTACGGATCCACCCACGAAAGGTAGTCCCGCACGAAGAGCGGGAGCTGGGTGCCCTTGGGCAGTTCGACGTGCTTGCGATCCCTGGAACGGAAGGCTCGCAGCAACTCTTTCTCTGACTCGATTCGGAACATGGCGTGCTCTTACGGACTGCCTTCGAGAACATCCTGAACGTGCGTCAGCCTGATTTTGTCCAACCCTTGCGGACACTGGGTTGAAATCACCACCGCATGCCAGCTTGGTGGGCACTCGCGTTCCGAGGACCCCCCATGCACCTTCCCATGCGGCTCCTGCTGGCCCTGCTGTTCCTGGGGCCTGGAGTCATCGCCTGTGGTGATGATGCTTCGCCCACCCACAACACGCCCCCCACCCTCACTGGCCCCACCGTGCAGGCATCGAGCGTGACCTCCGGCACGCCCGTCACCATGACGCTGGAGGCGTCGGATGCGGACGGAGATGCGCTCACCTACGCCTGGACACAGGTGCCTGCCTCACCGGCGGGAACCTTCGACAACTCCTCCGCGCCCCAGCCCTCCTGGACCGCGCCCGACGTGGCCAGTGCCCAGAGCTTCACGCTGAAGGTGACCGTGAGCGACGGCAAGGGAGGCTCCGTCGAGGGCGCCATCGACGTCTCCGTGCGGAAGACCAACCAGTCACCCGCCGTGAGCGCCACCATCGCGCCGGCGTCGCTGGTGGCCGGAGCGACCGGAACCTTCTCTGTCACCGCGAGCGACCCGGACGGGGATCCGCTGACGTACACATGGACGCAACTCACTCCGGGCACGCCTGGCACCTGGGTGGGCGGCACCACCGGCTCGAGCGCGCAGTGGTACTCGCCCGTCGTGGCCACGGAGACCGAGTTCACCTTCTCCGTGAGCGTCACGGACGGCGTGGGCCCGCCCGTGGTGCGGAACGTCACCCTGCCCGTGTCGGTGCCCCGCTACGGCGCGGACGTCCAGTCCGTGTGGAGCTCCGTGGAGTGCACGACCTGCCACGGCAAGGCCGGCAACCTGAGCCTCGCGGCGGCCAGCAGCCACGCGAGCCTGGTCAACGTCACCGCCAAGGCTTGCGGCGGCATGCTCCGGCGCGTCACGCCCGGCGACCCGGACAACTCGGCGCTCGTGCGGAAGATGGAGGGCACGGCGTGCGGAGACCGCATGCCCACGGGCAAGCCGGAGTACTTCGATCAGCACCCGGGCATGAACGTCCTGGTCCGCTCGTGGATCCTCGCGGGCGCGGCCAACGACTGACGCACGGCGGGCTCGCGCCCGTTCCAGCCGGGGCATAGGCTCGCGGTCGTGGCCGCGAACCCGCCCCTGCTGGACGACATGGTGCTCTTCGCGGAGGTGGTGGCGACGGCCAGCATCACCTCCGCGGCGGAGCGCCTGGGCCTGCGCAAGTCCACGGTGAGCCGCCGTCTGGCCGCCCTGGAGGAGCGCCTGGGCATCCGGCTGCTCGAGCGCAACACGCGCAGGCTCCGCCTCACCGAAGCGGGCCGCGAATACCACGCGCACTGCGCACGGCTCGTCGCCGAGGCCCGCGAGGTGAACGCGGCGGTGAGCGAGTCGCGCGGCACGCCCCAGGGCACGCTGCGCATCGCCACCCTGTCGCTGCTGGGCGAACTGCTCACGCCCGTCATCGCGGAGCTGCTCCTGCACCATCCCCGGCTGCGCGTGGAGGTGTCACTCGCGCAGACGCACGTGGACCTCATCGCGGAGGAGTACGACCTGGCGCTGCGCACCGGGCCGCTCGCGGATTCGTCGCTGATGGCGCGCAGGCTCGGGCGCCTGCGCACGGGCTACTACGCCAGCCCGCACTACCTCAGCCGCCACGGCACGCCCCGGACGCCCGAAGCGCTGACGACCCACGAGTGCATCCTCCTGGCCGAGTCCGGCACCGACGAGGTGTGGTTCTTCGGCGAAGGCCGGAGCGCGCGCACCGTGCCGGTGACGGGCCGCCTGCGCGTGCCGAGCGAGCGCGCGGGCCAGGCTGCGGCGCGAGCAGGACTGGGCATCGTCCGGCTCGCGGCGTCGCTGGTGGCGGACGACGTGCGCGCGGGGCTGCTCGTCCCGGTGCTCGAAACCGACACGCCCCCGGGCCTGCCCATCTTCGCCGTCTACCCGAGCAGCCGGCAGCTGCCCCTCAAGGTGCGCGCCTTCCTCAAGCTCCTGTCCGCGCGAGGCGCCGCGCTCCCGTGGCAGGAGGAATAGGGGGCTCCTGGCGGAACAATGCGTCCCGCCGGGGGCGCTCGTCGTCACACCCGCCCGCGATTACATCCCGTGGACACGAGGCGCGGCCCCACGAGTGGCCCGCGCCCTTCACGCAAGGATGGGACCCATGGCTGGCGACGTCATCGAGCTGGGAGACGCGGAGTTCCAACGCGAGGTGCTGGAGTCGGAGGAACCGGTGCTGGTGGACTTCACCGCCACCTGGTGCCCGCCGTGCCGGGTCCTCGCGCCGGTCATCGACTCGCTGGCCGCCGAGTACAAGGGCCGGATGAAGATGGCCAAGCTCAACGTGGACGACCACCCGAGGACGCCCGAGCAGTACGGCATCCGGGCCATGCCCACCCTGCTGTTCTTCAAGGGCGGGAAGGTGGTGAAGCAGGTGGTGGGCGCCGTGCCCAGGGCGAAGCTGGAGGAGGCCGTGCGCCAGGTGCTCTGACGCTCAGCCCACGTCGCCGGACGGCGCCCGGTTGCCCAGGCGCGACTCCACGAAGCTCCGGGTCGCGCTGAGCGCCGCTTCGATGCCGTCCGCGCGCGAGCCGCCGCCCCAGGCCACCTCCGGCGAGCCGCCGCCCTTTCCCTCCACGCAGGGCGCCGCCTGGGCCATGAGCTGGCCCGCGTCCATGCCCACGCGGAGAAGCGCGTCGCTCGCGATCGTCACCAGCACCACCTTGTCGCCGCGCGTGGCGGTGAGCACCACGCCCATGACTCCCACCAGCTCCCGCCGCAGCGCCTCCACCAGCGCCTTGAGGTGCGGCGCCGGCACTTCGCCCAGGTGCGCGGCGACGAGCTTCGTGTAGAAGCCCCAGCACGTCGCGTCCTGGAGCAGCTGCCGGGCCTGCTCCGCGGGAGGCACGCTCGCGGTCGCCACGGCCTGCGAGGGCTTGCGGCGCGCCTCCTGCTCCAGCCGCGTCAGGCGCTCACGCAAGGCCACCACGCGGCGCATGGGCTGCGGCCAGTTGTGCAGGGTCTCCGACAGCGGCGAAAGCGCGCGCAGCCGGGCCTCGCCCTCCAGCCGGGCGGCGGACTCCAGCGAGGTCTCCAGCGCGTCCACCTGCTCGCGCAGCGCCCGGGCCGCTTCGCGCGGCGTCTGGCCCGTGGGCGGCGTGAAGGGCAGCGTCAGCGGTCCGAAGCCGACGATGCCGTCGCCATCAATCTTGCGCAGCATCGCGTTCGCCGCGGGCCGCACGCCGCCGTTGACGTAGCGCTGCAGCGTGCGCCACGCGTACTGGCGAAAGCCCGACAGGTGCTTCACGGAGTACGCGGTCCAGCGGGGCACCGGCTGCGAACCGCGCAGGCTCTTGAACGGATCCGCGCCCGGCCCCAGCTCGAGGGTGAGCCCCACCTCCAGCGCGTCCTGCATCAGCCGGTGCACGAGCCCGCGGTACAGACCCAACTCCTGCGGCAGCGACAGGTCATAGCCGAACAGCGGGGACCAGACCGTGTCGTCACTGAGGTGCGTGGCATAGAAGCCGTCCACGCGTCCGTCCTTCACCGCGAGCCAGTACTGGAAGAGGCCCGCGCGCAGCGTCCACGCGAACCACTCCTCCGTGAAGTCGAGCGTGGAGTGGTACTTGTCCGCGTTGAGCGACCGGTACAGCTCCCGCAGCCGGGGCGCGCAATCCGGCATCTCCCGCCCATCCACGATGCGGTAGCCCGCGGCCTCCAGGAGCCGCCCGTCGCGGCGCCGGTTCTCACGCACCTGCCGGCTGACCTCGTGCGTGGGCAGCGTCATGCGCGTGTGCGACCCGTAGACGAAGCCGTAGTCCCGCGCGGCCAGCGTGTTGAGCAGGGGCGACGCGTTCGCCGGGTTGATGGCGGGGAACACGATGGCGTGTCCGGGGAACTGCTCCACCAGGAAGGCGGTGAGGCGCTCCACCTGCGCCTCGTCCAGGCTCACGCTCAGGTTGCGCAGCACCAGCCAGTGGTCCACGTAGACGCACTTGTCGATGCGCGCCGCCTTCAACATCCCGCCCAGCGTCCGCATGGCCCCGCGCATCACCACCGCGCGCGCCGCGCCGTACGTCTCCGCCGTCACGGCCGCCACCGGCAGGCCGATGTAGCGCACCCACAACGAATGCAGCGGGGAGTTGCCGTACTCCGCATCGTTGATGGCCAGCGGGATGCGCAGGTCATCCATCGCCAGCAGCCGCAGGGTGGTGCGGTCGGAGATGAAGGCGGTGCTGCCGCGCTTCATCAGCGGGACGAAGTAGTCGCGCGCGAGACGCGCTTGCGGCGTCTCCGGCCACGTGCACGCGTCGACCGTGTCCGCGTCATAGAGGGTCATGCCCTCCACTCTAGCGCTTGAGTGCGCGCTCGATGCGGCGGCGCAGTCCGTCCTCGGACAGCATGCCGCGCTGCGCGTCGATGACCTTCCCGTTCCGGTCCAGGAAGTAGAGCGTGGGCAGCGCATTCACCTGGAATGCGCGCGCCACGTCGTCGTCCGCGTACACCACGTACGGGCGCAGGTCCGGCTGGAAGCGCTGGAGGAAGTAGTCCACCTCCTGCGACGCCGTGGAGCCCTCGTCCCGGCTGGCCGCCACGAAGACGAGCCCCTGGGACTCGTACTCCTTGGCCAGCTTCACCAGGGACGGCATCTCCTCGCGGCACGGCGGACACCACGTGGCCCAGAAGTCGAGCATCACCACGCTCCCCTTCAGGTCCGACAGCGCGAGCGAGCCGCCCTCGTGCTTCGTCAGCTGGAAGGACGGCGGCGACGCCCCGTCAGGCACCAGCCGCGCACGCTGCGCCTCGCGCACGCCCAGGAACGCCAGCGCCGCCAACCCCAGCACCGCCACCACGGACAGCGCCGTCTTGGCCTTGTCCCCGCGCGCGCCCGGCGGCCGCGTCCCTTCCGTCCCAGCCTGCTGTGTCATCCGCGTTCCTTCCGTGTCAGGCGGCCGTGCACCCGCGTCAGGGCCCAGCGCACCCCGGCCCGCACCCGCGGTCGGCGCACCACCCACGCCGCCAGCGGAGGGCCCCAATAATAATACCCGTCGATGAACCCCTGGCCGAGCCGGCTCTTCCGGAGCACGTCATCGCGGTAGGCCCGGAACGCCACCAGCTCCGGCGCGCCCTCGCCAAAGGCCGCCGTCACCACGAAGCACGACGACGCGGGGCTCACCCACATCAGCTTGCCGTTGGTGAGGTTCACCACGACCTTCAACTCCCGCTGCTCCGTGTAGAGGAAGGCCAGCAGGTCGCGCCGCGCGGCCGGGAACTCCTGTCCGCCCGCCTCCTCGAAGTCGATGCGCGTGCTGACGGTGCTGCCCACTTCATCCACCGTGAAGCGGTAGCGCTTGGAGCTGCGCCGGTGCTCCACCTCCAGGCCCTTCAATTCGCCGAAGTAGGCCAGGAAGGGCACCCGGCACGCCGGGCAGACGAAGCGGTGGTAGGCGTGCGTCGGGACGAAGGCGTAGTCCCCCAGGCGCTTGCAGCCCGTGTTGGGGCACACCAGCTTCACGGTCGCCTGGGCCGCGTTGCGCGGGTCGTAGCGCGACAGGCCGGAGTCCTTGTCGAACACCGGCGGAGGCCGCGGCGGCTGGCCCACCATCTGACGCGTGGGGTGCGCGGCGCGCTCCAGTTCCTGGGCCTTTCGCCACGCCAGCTCCGCCGCCTCCAGCCGGCCGTCCGCGGTGTGCACCAGCGCCTCCGCGTGCGCGCGCAGGGCCGCCACCAGCCGGTCCACCAGCGGCGACACCGCTGGCTCGCGCGCCACCGCGAAGGCCTCCGCCAGCACCCGCTCCATCTCCGGCAGCAGCGCCTGGGCCGCCTTGCGCGACGGGTCCTCCGCCCGCCGGTACACCGGGGGCTCCGGAAGTTTCGCGAACAACGCCGAGGCCTGGGCCCGCACGCGCTCCAGCGCCGCGTCCCCCCGCCCCACGTCCAATCCCGCCGCCCGCGTCTGGGCGGCCCTGATGAGTTCTTCGGGCTGCAAGGGCGTGGACCTTAGGGGCCCCCAGGCCCCCTGTCAGCGACTGAGGAGCGACAGGTCAGGAAACTCGCCATGTGCCCGGGGTCGATGTAAGACGACGTAGGAGGATGTGAATCATGGGCGTGTTGAAGTTCCTGGTCTGGACGACCTGCGCTGTGGGTCTGGGCGTCTTCCTGGCGCGGGGCAACGTGGACGGCCGGTCCCCGCTGGAGCAGATGGAGCGCACCTGGAAGCGCACCGTGAACCCCTCCACCCTGGACAAGGTGAAGGGCAGCGTGGGGGACGCGCTGGACGACGCGAAGGGCGCCGTGTCCCAGAAGTCCGCCAACGCGGCGGGCCCGCGCGAGCGCATCACCGCCGAGGACCGGGCGGCCATCAACGACATCATCGCCAAGAAGAAGCTGTCTCTTATACACATCTGACGCTGCCGACGAATAG